>JAAXJP010000319.1 GCA_012269805.1 Rubrivirga sp. | reverse complement strand
CGTCGATCATCTCGCGGTTGTCGAGGCCCGTCTCGGTGCTCAGCGTCACGCCCCAGGCGGCCTCGTAGCGCTGGCGGGCCGCGTCGTCCTCGACCTTCTGGTAGCCCGGGAAGTAGGTGTTGATCGAGCCGAAGTCCGAGCAGCCCTGGACGTTGTTGTGGCCGCGCAGCGGGTAGCCCCCGGTGCCGGGCCGGCCGAAGTTGCCGGTGACGAGGAGGAGGTTCGCGATGGCCGTGCTCGTGTCGGAGCCCATCGAGTGCTGCGTCACGCCCATCGCCCAGAGGCCGCAGACCGTCTCCGCCTCGGCGACGAGGCGGGCGCACTCGACGAGGTCGGCGCGGGCGATGCCGGTCCGCTCTTCGGCGAACGCGAGCGTGAACGGCTCGAGGCTCTCCCGGTAGCTGGCCTCGTGGTTCACCCACCGGTCGAGGAACGCGCGGTCCTCCCAGCCCTGGTCGAGGATGTGTTTGGCGACCGCGCTCAGCCAGATGAGGTCGGTGCCCGGGTTCGGGCGGAGGAAGAGGTCGGCGCGCTGGGCCGTCGTGTGGGCGCGGAGGTCGGCGACGACGTGGGTTTGCCCGCGCTTTTTCTGGGCCGCGCGGAGGTGGGCCGCCAGGACGGGGTGGCTCTGGTCCGTGTTCGAGCCGACGATGAGGACGAGGTCGGCCGCGCGGATGTCATCGAGGGTGCCCGCGTCGCCGCCGTAGCCGACGGTCCGCCAGAGGCCCTGCGTCGCGGGCGCCTGGCAGTAGCGCGAGCAGTTGTCGACGCTGTTCGTGCCGAAGACGGCGCGCGCCAGCTTCTGGACGAGGTAGCTCTCCTCGTTCGTCGCCTTCGACGAGGCGATAAAGGCCACGCTGTTCGGCCCGTGCTCGTCGGCGATCGCGCGCATCCGCGTCGCGACCGTGCTCAGCGCCTCGTCCCACGAGGCCGGCTCGAACGTCTCGCCACCCTTTCCATCCGGTACGCGGACGAGCGGCCCGCGCAGGCGCTCCGGGCTGTTGACGAAGTCCCACCCGAACTTCCCCTTGACACACGTCGAGATGCCGTTGGCCGGCCCCTCGCCGGTCGGCTCGACCTTGAGGATCCGCCGCTCGCGCGTCCAGACGTCGAACGAGCAACCGACGCCGCAGTAGGTGCAGACGGTCTTGGTCTGCTTCACCGACGCCTCGCGCATCTTCGCCTCGGCGTCCGAGAGCGCGAAAATGGGCGAGTTGCCGACGAACGGCTCGACGGCCTTGACCACGTCGACGGCGGGGGTGAAGACGTCGCTCTGGAGGTTCGTGAAGTGGCCGGCCTGGCCCATCATCGACTTCTCCATGAGCGCGTTGCAGGGGCAGACCGTGACGCAGTGGCCGCAGCTCACGCACGAGCTCTCGCCTGCGAGCGCGCCGCCGTCCCACTGCACCCGTGGGACCTCGGCCTCCCAGTCGATCGAGAGCGTCTCCGTGACCTGGACCTCCTGGCAGGCCTCGACGCACTTGCCGCACAGGATGCACTGGTCCGGGTCGTACTGGTAGAACGGGTGGCTCGCGTCGACGTCGTAGGGCTTCCGCTCGAACGGGTACCGCTGGTGCTCGACGGCGACGTGCTTTGTCGCGTTGTGGACCGGGCAGTCGCCGTTGTTCCGGTCGCAGACGGTGCAGTAGAGGTTGTGGTGGCCGAGGATCCGGTGCATCGCCTCCTCGCGGGCGGAGGCCGCCGCCTCGGTCCGCGTCGCGACCACGAGCCCGGCGCGGCCGGGCGTCGCGCAGGCCCGGACGCGCCGCCCGCCGACCTCGACGACGCACGTGTCGCAGGTCTGGATCGGGCCGAGCTCGGGTTGGAAGCAGACGTGGGGCACGGAGTGGCCGCCCGGCCCGCCCTCGGTCGCCGTTTTCTGCCCGTCGGTCTCGTCGAGGCGGTCGAGGAGCGTCGCCAGCCACTCGCCGTCGCGGCCCTCGACCGTCCGGCCGTCGACGGTGAGCGTCACGAGCGCGCGGGTCGCTCCGGGAGCGACGGCGTTGTGGGACTGCGGGCCGGGGCGCTGGATCTCCATCGAAGGGCGCGTGAAGGGACCGACAGGGTACACGCGCCGGCGGCCCTGGGCTCCGGCTGCGGGCTCGGGGCCCGCCTGACATCGTCCGCCTCGGTCGCATCGTGGAGCCACCGAGGCGGGCGGGGTCAGTAGCCGGCGTCCAGGTCGATGCGGTTGCGGAGGTCGCCGCCAGCGCGCCAGCGCTCGAGGTTGTCGGCGAAGAGGTGGAGGGCGCGCTCGGCGTAGCGCGGCGTGTCGCCGGCCACGTGCGGCGTGACGATCACGTTCTCCATGCCCCACAACGGCGACGTGTCGGGTAGCGGCTCGTCCTCGAACACGTCGAGCCCGGCCGCGCCGACCTGCCCGGACTCGAGGGCCTCGACGAGGTCGTGCTGGTCGACGGTCTCGCCGCGGCCGACGTTGACGAACACGGCGCCCCGCTTCATCGCGCCGAACACGCCCGCGTCCAGCATCCGGTAGGTCGCGTCGGTGGTGGGGAGCGCGGCGACGACCGCGTCCGCCTCTTCGAGCTCGGCCGCCATCGCGTCGGGCGTGACGGTGCGGAGGGCGCCCGGCGTCTCGCGCCCGCTGTGTCGCACGGCCACCGCCGACATGCCGAACGCGTCGGCCAGCCGGATCACGCGCTCGCCGATCGAGCCGGCGCCGATCATCACGAGCCGCTTGTTCAGCCACTCGAACACGCCGTCGTACCGCTGGCCGTCGCCCCACTGGCGGTCGCGCTGGTCGCGGAGCGCGGTCGGGAGCTTCCGCGCGAACGCGAGCAGCATCGCGAAGACGTGCTCCCCGATCGGGACGGCGTGGACGCCCGACGCGCTCGTCACCGCGAGGTTCGGGTGGGCGGAGGCGTCGAACGCCTCGTGGTCGAGGAGCCAGTCGACCCCCGCGCTCCACGACTGGATCCACTCCAGGTTCGGCGCCTCGGCGACGAGGGCGGGGGGGAAGTAGCCGAGCGCGGCCGTGACGCTCTCGAGATGGGGCCGGACGTCGTCCTTGGCGCGCGTGCGGACGACGTCGAACTCGGGCGCCAGCGCGCGGACGCGGTCGAGGTCGGCGAGCTCGTGGTCGGGGAGGCAGACGAGGAGCGTGGGCATCGGGG
>JAAXJP010000148.1 GCA_012269805.1 Rubrivirga sp. | reverse complement strand
CGTGACCCTGTCGCGGAGCGGACGGGAGATCCGCGCGCAGTTTGAGGGCTCGGATCTGTCCGCCGGGTCGGTCCGCCTCGACGGCGCCGGCGTCCGCATCCGGGCCGGCCGCGTCGACCGCCAGTACCCGGGCGACCTCGCCGTCCGGATCGCCGACGACCGGATGGAGATCGTTACCCACGCCCCGCTGGAGCCCTACGTCGCGAGCGTTGTCCAGTCGGAGTTCGGGTTCGCGTCCCTCGAGGGCGCCAAGGCGCAGGCCATCCTCGCGCGGACGTACGCGATGCGGCGGCTCGGCTCACACGCGACCTACGACCTCGACGACAACACGAGTGCTCAGGTGTACAAGGGCTCCGCGGTCACGCGGGACGTGAGCCTCCAGGCCGCGCTCGAGACCCAGGGCGAGGTCCTGACATACCGAGGCGAGCTCGCCGACGCCTACTACTTCTCGTCCTCGGGGGGCCACACGGCCGACAACGACCTCGTCTGGAACGGGACGCCAGTCCCGTACCTCCGCGGCGTGCCTGACCCCTACGACAGCGTGTCCCCCGACCACACGTGGCAGACCTCGGCCTCACGAGCGACCGTGCTGAACGCGCTGTCACGGCGGTTTGGCGGGCGCGTCGAGGGGATCGTGATTCAGCGCCGCTCCCGCTCGGGCCGGATCCTCGAGATGGAGCTGATCGGGGGGACCCGGTCGATCTCCGGTGCCCAGTTCCGCCAGGTCCTCAACGCCACCGCCGGGGCCCGAACCATTCGGAGCGCGCGGTTCGACGTGTCGATCGAGGGCGACCAGTACGTCTTCCGCGGGGGCGGGTATGGGCACGGGGTCGGGATGAGCCAGTACGGCGCGCTGGGGCAGGCCCGTGCCGGCCGGACCTACCGGGACATCCTGGCCTACTACTTCGCCGGCACCGAGGTGGGACGGCCCGGTGGGCTTCCGGCGCCGGTCCTCGTCGCCTCGACGCGTCCGGCCGAGGCGGGCACCCCGGCCGCCGCCGTTCCCCGCGAGCCCTCTGCCCTTCGGACCCGTTACCGACCCGCGACGGCCCGCCGCTGGCCGACGCCGCGCCACATCGCCCGCCAGCAGGAGGCCGCGTCGCCCGCTCGTCCTGCGACGTTCACGGAGCCCCCCGACGCGACGCCGGCCGCGCCCGGGCGGCCGGCGGCAGAGCCGGCCACGACGCGGCGGACCGCCTGGTAGGCTAGCGGTCGAGCATCGCGGTCGGCTCCCCGTCCGGCCGCCACCACCCCCGGGCCATGCGGGGGGTGGAGAACGTCCAGCCCGCAGCGCCGTTGGCAGACAGGAGGATGACGCCGCCCGTCGCGCGCGTCGCCCCAGCCCACCTGACGCGTCGCGCGAGGTCGGCGATGGCCGTCTCGGCCGCCCGCTCGGGCGCCTCGCCCCGCTCCACCGCCCCGACGGCCCGAGCCGCGAGCTGCGTCGTAAGGATCGCCTCGCCCCACCCCGTCGAGGACGCCGCGCCGTGGGCGTCGGCAAAGAAGCCGGCCCCGGGGACCGGCGAGTCGCCCACGCGGCCGGCCCGCGTGTAGGGCGCGCCCCCCGTCGAGGTCGCCGCTGCGAGGGCCCCCGCGGCGTCCCGGACCACGCACCCGACCGTTCCCCGCGGCACGTCCATCTGCCCGGCGAACGCCGCGCTGGTGTGGAAGGCGGCGTGCTCGGCGAGCCGCCGGTGACGCTCGACCTCGCGGTCGACCACGAGCGCGGACGGCGGGACGGCTCCGTGCCCCAGCTCGGCGGCGAACCGCTCGGCACCCTCCGCCACCAGCAGCCGCGCTTGCCCGTCGCCGTCGACGAGCGCCCGCGCGGCCCGGATCGGGTTTTTCAGTCGGCGGACGTTGGCGACGGCGCCCCACCGGAGCTCGGCGCCGTCCATCACGCCCGCGTCGAGCTGGGGGAGGCCGTCACGGTCGAGCACGGCGCCCCGCCCGGCGTCGAAGGCCGGATGGTCTTCGAGGGCCGCGACCACCTCCACGACGACGTCGAGGCTGGATCGGCCGCGGTCCAGCGCCCGCCGCCCGACGCGGAGCGCACGGTGGAGCCCGTCGAGGTGCGCCTCGGTCTCCTCGCCGGGGATGTCCCACGCACCGCCGTGGACCAGAATGATCGGCCCCTCGCCCGGGACGGCACCGGTGACGACGCTAGACGAAGTAGCCAAACGCGTTTTCGAAGTGCGTGACCTCGGGCTCGCCGCTCCCGAACCGGACGGCGACCACGTCGAACCGCGTCGGCGACGGCATGAGACGGCGCTCGTGGAGGTACGCCTCGGCGACGCGGAGGATGGCCTGCTGCTTGGCCCGATCGACCGCCGCCTCCGGCGCCCCGAACCCGTCTCCGCTCCGCGCCTTCACCTCCACGAAGACGATCACTCCGCCGTCGTTGGCCGGCGTCGGCTGGAAGGCGACGACGTCGACCTCCTCGCGACCGAACCGGTAGTTCCGGTCGAGGACGCGGTACCCCTTCGCCTCGAGGTGCGCGGCGGCGATGTCCTCGCCCCGGCGTCCGGTTTCGGAGGTTGACGCCATCAGGAGTCCTCGCTGCGCTGGCGGCGGAGCTTCGACGCGAAGGTGGCCACGCGCCGGACCTTCTCGGTGCTCCGGCCACGAACGAGCGGGAGGAGCGCCTGGGTAAAGGCGTCGAAGACCTCCATGATCTCCACGAGCGCCTCGACGCGTTCCGCGAGGGCGGCATCGGCCTCGTGGTCGTCCGCTTCGCGGAGGTCGCTGGCCACGCCGTCGAGCGCGCGCTGGACCGGCTTGATCTCCCGTCGCTGCCGCTCCTCGATGATCGTCGTGGTGATGGTCCAGACGTCGTCCTCGGCGACGAAGAAGTCTTTGCGCGACCCGATCTGGTGCGTTTTCCGGACGAGGTTCCAGTCGACGAGGGCCCGGAGGTTCATGTTGGCGTTCCCACGGCTGATCTGGAGCCGCTCCATGATCTCGTCGGTGTCGAGCGGCCGGGCCGTCGCGTAGAGGAGCGCGTGGATCTGGGCCATCGTCCGGTTGATGCCCCAGTGCGAGGCCATCTCGCCCCAGAGCAGGACGAACTCGTCGAGCGCGCGCCGGCCGCGGTCGCTGAGGGCGTCGTCGGAGTCGGAGGGTTGGGGGGGCACG
>JAAXJP010000654.1 GCA_012269805.1 Rubrivirga sp. | reverse complement strand
GCCCCCGCCCGCTCGCCCGCGCGCCGGACGCCATCGGACGGCGCGGCGTCGCCTGGGGCTCCGGCCCCGAAGGCCAAGCGCCGGATCAACGACATCCTGCTCGGCCGCTTTGAACGGTGGGCACTGCCGAAGATGGCGGCCCGCCTGCCGCGCTGGGTCACGCCCGACGGGCTGACGGGCATCGCGCTCGGGGGCGCGCTCCTCTCGGCGGTCGCCTACGCGCTCGCGGGCGAGAACCTCGCCTGGCTCCACGTCGCCTCGCTCGGCCTCGTCGTCCACTGGTGGGGCGACAGCCTCGACGGCACGCTCGCGCGCGTTCGTCAGATCCGGCGCGAGAAGTACGGGTTCTTCGTCGACCACCAGGCCGACGCGATCTCGGTCGTCCTCCTCACGGTCGGGATCGGGGCCGGCTCGCTGATGCGGATGGACGTCGCGCTCGCGATCGGCGTCGGCGTGCTCCTGCTGATGCTCCTCGTCAACATGGTGACGATCGCGCGGGACGTGTTCAAGATCTCGTTCGGCGGCGTCGGTCCGACGGAGCTCCGGCTGGGCGGGATCCTGCTCAACACGGCCGCGTGGGCCGTCGGCCCGCAGAGCGTCGTCCTCCTCGGTCGGACCTGGACCTTGTTCGACCTCCTCGGCCTCGGGCTCGCCGCGGCCCTCCTCGTGGTCTACGTCGTGTTCGCCGTCAAGGAGACGCGGCTCATCGGCCGGCTCGACCCGACGCCCGAGGCGGGCGAGGACGGCCTCCCGCTCGACCCGACCGGGCAGGGGCGCGGCGGAAGCTGAGGCCCTAGGCCTCGGCCGTCACCACACGGATCTCGTCGCCGGGGCGAACGACGCCCTCGTCGAGCACGCGGGCGTACCAGCGCGTCTGGTCCGGCACGCGGTCGGGCTTGATCCGCTTGAACTCGCCCTCGGCGAACGCGCCCGCGATCGTGTTGCACGGCTCGACGCGCTGCGTGAGTTGGAGGCGCGCCTCGCCGACGTCGAGGACGTCCCCGACTTCGAGCGCCGGCCAGTCGAGCCCCGCCACGGTCAGGTTCTCGCCGACGGCGCCGGGGTAGATCGGGTGCCCCTCGGCCTGAAGCGCCTGGATCAGCTCGAGGGGGAACAGACTCACGGCCCGCTCCGGCCCACCGTGGACCTTGGGGTAGTTGAACGAATCCCCCTCGAGCCCCTCGCGCCCGACGTGGGCCTGAGCGACGGCCCGCTTCGGCACTCCGCCGGGCGACGTGTTGACCTGAAGGACGCGAGCGGGCATGCGGCTGGGGTGGAGAGAGCGTCGGAAGGGTACGCCGGAACCCACCCGTGGCGTCAACTCCTCCATTCATCACCGCGACCGATTCACCGTCCAGTCGTAGGCGAACCGGACGCGCGCGTCGGCGCGGAGGTCGGCGGCGGAGCGGCCGGCCAGGTGGCGGCGGTACGTCGCGGCCCGCTGGCGGGGCATGCCCGCGAGGATTGCGTCGCCGAGCGGGTCGCCGTCGGCCTCGACGTCCTCGGCGAACCAGTCGAACAGGGACGAGAGCGTGAGCCGCCCCCGTCCGTCGATGCGCGCAGCGCGGGACGAGCCGAGAAACGCCCGCCAGCGTGCGCCGAGGTCGGCGTCGAGCGTCGCGGCGGTGTAGGCCCGGTCGAGGAGCGGCGGGCACGAGACGGCCGCGCAGTTGAGCGCGGCGTGGATCCGAGGGTCGACCGTCGCCGGCCGGAGCGCGCGGAGGGACCTCGGGACGCGCACCGCGCCCACGCGGTCCTGCCGGCGGAGGACGCCGTGCTCGAGTTGGTCGAGCGTCATCGACTGCCCCGCGACGGCGAGGGGCTCCCGGAACAAGGCGCCGAACAGGTCTTGCCGCTCGACGTGCGTGGCCCCGGTCGCCAGAACGCGCTCGAGCACGTGCGCGTTGTAGGCGTTGACGAGGAAGGCCGTTTTCTGTGCGTCGGTGCGAAGGGCCGCCGGGTCCTGCGCCCCGATGGCGCGGAGCGCGGCGTGCAGGTCGTCGCGGTGCTCGGCGGCGAGGCGCCGGTAGTCCACGCGCCCGTCGTCCCGCACCACCGCGCGGAGGACGCGCGTGAGTGGCGCCTCGACCGCGGGCTGAGCGGCGACGGCGAGGGGAGCCAGCAGGAGGAGCGCGACGAGGGTACGGCGGGTCATGCCCCGTCAACGCGACCGCGGCGCGCGGTCTTACTCCCCATCGGGGACCGCCCGGGCCGGGCCGACCCGGCCGACGACGCGGACGCGCTTGACAGGCTCGTCCGTGTCGGTCGTGTGGAGCACGAGGTCGAAGCCGACCGCGCCCGCCTCGGCGAGCGCCGCGGGGTCCACGACGTTGACGAACAGCCCGCCGAGGCCGTCGGGAAAGACGGGCCGCGGCGGCGAGGCCACCTCGACGCCCTCCGGCGCCTCGACCCGCTCGACACGGACGGGCGACGTGCCGGCGTTGGCGAACTGGAACGCCGTCTGGAGCGGCTCCCCGAGCGGCGCCACGCCCGCATCGGCCGTCGTCTTGTCGAACACGAGCGACCCGATCCGCTCGCCGCGGTCCGCCAGCGCGGGGCGGACGACGCCCGCGACCCGAAGGGTCACCGCGCTCGGCTCGGCGCCCTCGGCCGTCACGAACACGGCCTTCTCGAACTCGCCCGGCCGCCCGGCCGGGTCGTAGGCCACGCGGATCTCCCCGGCCTCGCCTGGCCCGATGGCCCCCTCCGTCCATGCCGGCGTGGTGCAGCCGCACGACGCCTCGACCGAGGCGAGCCGGAGCGGCTGGTCCCCGGCGTTCGTAAAGCGGAACGTCCGCTCGACGGGCCCGTCCGCCTCGGCGATCCGCCCGAGGTCGAGGGTCTCGGCGTCGAACGCCAGCCGGCCCTGGGCGCTGGCGGAGGCGGCGAGGAGGGTGAGGAGGAGGAGGCGAAGCGACATGGGGGGGCTCGGCGAGAAAAGGATCCGACACCCCAACCGGCGATCAGGTTCAGTTCCACACCCCACCGCCGTCATCCCCGCGAACGCGGGGATCCATGCGACGCTGGCGCAGAGTGGACGGGCCGATGGGCGGCCGCGCCGTCTCCGGCGCGACCGCTAGCGCGGCCCCTAAAACTCGAGGACGGAGCGGGCGGCGGCGAGCACGTCGTCGTCCGGCGGGAGGC
>JAAXJP010000012.1 GCA_012269805.1 Rubrivirga sp. | reverse complement strand
ACATATAGTAGATAAAAACGAAAGAGTATAGTTATGAGTGAAAAAGAATATATTGTTACATTACAGCGTGGAATTGATTATGACCAGTTTTGGGACCAAATAGAAAATGCTAGTGATGAAGATGGATTTGTTCCAACACGTAGAGTAGATATTATAAACAACCGTGATGGTAGCCTTCGTTCATGTCACTATAGCCTAACAGAAGAAGAAGCACAACAATTAGAAAATGACCCACGTGTTTATAGTGTAGAAATACCACCATGGGAAATGAAAAATGTAAAAATTGGATATGCTCTATCACAACCAGGTGATTTTACACCAACAACAAGTGATAGCGCAAATGTTATAAACTGGGGATTACTTCGCAGTAATTATAGACAAAGACCTACACTAGGAGTAGATTCATACGATTATACACTTGATGGCACAGGAGTTGATGTTGTTATCCAAGACAGTGGAATTCAAGCAGACCATCCAGAATTTTTCGACAAGGATGGTGTTAGCCGTGTGCAACAAATTGATTGGTATGCTGAAAGCGGTTTGTCAGGCACACAAGCAGCAAATTTTTATACTGATTCGCATGGTCACGGTACTCACGTAGCAAGTACAGCAACAGGCATAACACAAGGTTGGGCAAAGAATGCTAGAATATATGCTATGAAACTAAGTGGCCTAGAAGGCTCAGGAGATAGTAGTGGATTACCATTATTCGATAGTTTTGATGCTATCCGCTTATGGCACCTAGCTAAACCTATTGACCCACAAACTGGTGTAAGACGACCAACTATCGTGAATATGAGTTGGGGATACACTGCTTATTCTAGCGCAGATATAACTAGTGGTTTGTGGAGAGGCAATAGTTTCAATGAATTCACATTTGGGAGTGATTTGGATCTCCAAGACAAAACAGGATTATGCCCCAAAATATTTGGAGGAGAGCGTGCTATTCCTGTTCGGGTTTCTAGTACAGATGTTGCTGTTCAAGAACTTATTGACGCGGGCATTCATGTATGTATTGCTAGTGGTAATAGTTACACAAGAGCAGATGTGCCTTTAGGTGATGATTACAATAACCGTGTATATAGTTTTGAAACTGGTACAATATATTATCACAGAGGTAGTAGCCCGCTCGACAATGAAGCCATTATGGTTGGAAATATAAAAAGCAGCACATCAAATGGTCAAGAAATAAAAGACGCAAGTAGTGTTCATGGGCCAGCAGTTGATATTTTTGCAGCAGGTGATGATATCATGGGTGCTTGCTCTACAACAACTGAATTTTCCGTAACTGCTCCATATGTTGGAGATAGTAATTTTAAACAAGCAAATATCAGTGGAACATCAATGGCAAGTCCACAAGTGTGTGGTGCTGCTGCGCTAGTATTACAGTTGAATCCACATGCTACACCAGCACAATTAAAAAACTATATGGTATCAAATGCTACATTAGGTGAAATGAAAACAACAGACCCTAGTTCGTGGAATTTATTAGGCACAGGTCAATATAGTGATCTGGGAACACAACTAGTAGAAAGTGGCAATGAAGCACCCGTGTTATATAATATGTTCAACAATCCTATAAGTACACAAATATCAAACTCATAAATAGTATAAAAGGTATATCAATGAGCATCAACGCAGTTCCATATTTCTATGACAGACAGTTTAGAAGATACATAACTCAGTTTATGAGACTGTTCAGTGGTTTCCAATATGCTCATTCCGCAGATGAAAATGGTGTTGTATATCGTCTTGTTCCTGTTAGATACGGTGACCCAAAACGTGATGTAGAAGCACTCCGAAACGAAAATAGCGAAAATAGACTAAAAACATTACCAATGATTTCTTGCTACGTTACTGGTCTAGAAATGGCACCCGATTGGAGAACATACCAAGAGCATACTGATAGCCAACAAGTAGTAGAAAAGAAATACAACGAACAACTAAACCGTTATGAAAATGAAGCGGGTGATAGATATACCGTAACAAAACACAATCCTGTTCCTTATAAAATGCAACTATCTGTTGACTTAGTTACTAGCAATAGTGAGCAAAAGTTTCAGATTATGGAACAAATATTAGTTACATTTAATCCAACATTAAATATTCATACTAATGCTAATCCACTTGACTGGAGCAATCTTGGTTATGTAGAAATGAAATCCATAAACTGGACAAATAGAGCAATACCACCAGGATTAGAAGATTTATATGATATCGCACAATTACAATTCGAAATACCTATTCTTATAAATCCACCGGCAAAGCTGCAGCGTAATGTTGCTATTCATACTATTCTTACTAACCTAAAAACTGTTGGCCAAGATGAACCAGAATTAATACGCAATGGTATAGAAGGCTTTGACAAATACGGTACTGTCAATAATTACAGTATTATCACCATGGGTCAATATAAAGTAAAACTAGAAACAACAGGCGATAATACAGCAGAAGCCATTGTATTAAATGAACTAAATGGTGAATTAAATAGTGATGGTGATTACCTAACTTGGCAACAAATATTCGAAACACACGGTGATTATACACCTGATGTTTCACAGATTAGATTTAGATTAAGTGATGACCCAAGTGACCATACTAAAGATATCGTTGGCACTTTCCGTGAGCATACCGAAAAGAATAAACTAATAGTAAACCTTAATATGGATACTATTCCAGCAAATACCGTTGACCCATTTGTTTCAGCAGTTGACCCAACAACCTCTTACCCAGGAGATGGTACATTAGCACCAGCAACCAATGGACAAAGATACCTACTATTAGGTGATATTCCACAGAATAGCAGCGTTTGGAGCAATACTATAGCAAATAGATATGATATCATTTATTACAGTCAAGTATTAAACACATGGATTGTTGATTTTAGTGCGAGTAATAATCAAGAAACTACACACTATGTCCAGAATTCATCAACTGGCGATAGATTTAAATGGACAGGCACTAATTGGGTCCATGCTGTAGATGGAACCTATAACGCAGGATTTTGGCGACTATACCTATGATACAAGCAGCAGGCTGCTGTTTCTTATCTTTAGAAACAGGCAGAATAATGTTACAACAAAGAAGCGAAACTGTTTCACACCCATTCACATGGAGCTTTTGGGGTGGGAAAAGCGAAAAAGATGAACGCCCCATAGA
>JAAXJP010000620.1 GCA_012269805.1 Rubrivirga sp. | reverse complement strand
CCCCCGAGGCGTCGGCATGAGGATCGCCGTCATCGGAGGCCTCGCGGCGGGCCCGGCCGCCGCCGCGGAGTCCAAGCGCCGGGCGCCCGACGCCGAGGTCGTCCTGTTCGAGGAGGGCCCGAACATCTCGGTCGGGACGTGCGAGATGCCGTACCTCATCGGCGGGGTCATCGACCCGTCGGTGGACCTCGTGGTCGTCTCGCCCGAGGAGATGGAGCGGACGCGCGGCGTCCAGGTCCGCGTCCGGCACCGGGTGACGGCGCTCGACCCCGGCCGCGGCCGGCTCACGGTCGAGGCCCTCGACTTTGGCTCGACGACCGAGGAGGCGTTCGACCGGTTCGTCCTCGCGACGGGCGCCCGGGCCCGCCGCCTCGGCGCCGACGGGGAGGGGGCCGCCGGCGTGTTCACCCTCCGCGACCTCGTCGACGCCGAGCGGATCCGGCGGTGGCTCGACACCGAGGACGTGCGGCACGTCGTGATCGCGGGCGGCGGCTACATCGGGCTCGAGATGGCCGAGGCCATGCGCGAGCGCGGGCTCCGGGCGACCATCCTCGACCCGAAAGGCCGCGTGCTGGGCGGCGCCGTCGCGTGCGAGGCTAGCGACCTGATGGACCGCGCGGTCCGCGAGGCCGGCGTCCTCGTCCGCCCCGAAAAGGCGACGGGCGTCGTGGCCGACGACGCCGGTCGCGTCCGCGCGGTCCGGACCGACCGCGGGGAGATCGTCGGGTGCCAGATGCTGATCGTGTCGGTCGGCGTCGAGCCTCGCGCCGAGCTCGCCGAGGCGGCCGGCCTCAAACTCGGCGACATGGGCGGTGTCGCGGTCGACGACGAGATGCGGACGTCGCACCGCCGGGTCTGGGCCTGCGGCGACGTCGTCCAGATCCCACGTGCGCCCGATGGCCGCCGTGTCCTCTGGCCGCTCGCCACGACCGCCCGCCGGACGGCCCGCGTCGCCGCGCGCAACGTGGCGAAGCCCGGGAGCGACCGGTTCCGGCCGTTCTCGGGCGCCGTCGCCGTCCGCGCGTTCGGCGTCGAGGTCGGCTCCGTCGGCCTGTCGCTGGGCCGGGCGGAAGAGGCCGGGATCGACGCGTTCGCGACCGACGTCCGGCACGTCAGCCGGACGGGGGCGTTCCCCGGCGTCTCGCCGATCGACGTCCGCCTCGTGACCGAGCGCCGCTCGGGGCGACTGCTCGGAGGGCAGGTCGTCGGGGCCGAGGGCGCCGCGCTCCGGGCCAACGTCCTCGTCCCCCTCATCCAGAACGGGCGGACCGTCCGCGAACTCGCCGAGGACCTCGACCTCGTCTACAACCCGCCCGTCGCGCCGGCCGTCGACCCGTTGAAGGTCGCTGCCAGCCGCGCGCTCCGCGCCCTCTAGCATGGACCTCACTGAACGCTCGATCCGCTCCGACCAGGTCTACGACGGCGTCCTGCTCGACGTCCGCCGCGACGAGGTCCGCCTGCCCAACGGCGAGACGTCGGCGCGGGAGTGGATCAAGCACCCCGGCGCCTCGGCCGTCGTCCCGCTCGACGCGGACGGGCAGGTCGTCCTCCTGAAGCAGTTCCGGTTCGGGCCGGGCCGGGAGTTCTGGGAGGTCCCGGCCGGCAAGTTCGACGCGGACGGCGAGGACGCCCTCGACGTGGCGCGGCGCGAGCTGGCCGAAGAGGCCGGCGTCGAGGCGGCCGAGTGGACCCGCCTCGGGCAGACGTTCCCCGCGATCGGCTACTCGGACGAGACGATCCACCTGTTCCTCGCCGAGGGCCTGTCGCGGACCGAGGTGCACGTCGACGACGACGAGTTCGTCGAGCCCTTCCGGATGCCGTTCGCCGACGCCGTGGCGATGGCGCGGCGGGGCGAGATCGAGGACGCGAAGTCGTGCGTGGCCCTTCTGCTGGCCGCGGCCGTCGTGGAGGCGCGGGACCTCGACTGACCCGGTCGGCTGACGGCCTCACCCTCCAGGTGCGCGCCGAGGCGGGGGCGGCCGTGCCATCTTCACAGGAGTTGGGCGGCGCCGGCGTGGGCCGCGTCTGCGCACAGCGCTAGTTTGGCCGTTCCGACCCTCCACACGCGACCCGCGCCGTGTTCTACTTCCTGATCGTCCTGATCCTCATCATCGCCATCCTGATGGGCATCACCGTCCTGCTCCAGAGCGGCAAGGGTGGCGGCCTCGCCGGCATCGCCAGCGGCGGGCAGACGACCCAGATCCTCGGCGCCCGCCAGGCGCCCGACTTCCTCGAGAAGGCCACGTGGTCGCTCGGGTGGACCTTCCTCGCGCTCTGCCTCATCACGACGTTCTTTATCCCGCGCGCCGGCGGCGGCGGGTCGATCCTCCAGGAGCGCGCCGGCGAGCTCCCCTCGGCCGCCCCGGCGCCCATCGAGGCCCCCGTCGGCGACGCGCCGGCCGAGACCGGCGACCTCCCCTCGGCCAACCCGTCCACGCCGACGGCCCCGGACGTCCCGCCGACGCAGGAGTAACGTTCGTCCCGACTCGTTGAGAGGCCGCTCGGCAGACGCCGGGCGGCCTCTTTCTGTACCGGCTCCCGCGCCGAGGCGGCCCCTCGGAGGTGCGGCCGGGCGGGCTGACACGACGAAGCCCCGCCCGGAGGCGAGGCTTCGTGCCGACTGCGCGCCGGCCTGTACGCCGGATTCTGTCCGCGCCGCGGCCGTCGGAGCCGCGGCGCTGTGCCGCCATCTATCTGGGACCGCCGTCGCCGGCGGCCTCGAGCGGCCTACCCGCGTTCTCGGGCGGGCACCCTTTCCCTCCCGGGGGAGGGGCGAACGCTGCGTGGCCTTGCACCCCGTGGGGTTTGCCCAGCCGCGGACGTCGCCGCCCGCGCTGGTGGGCTCTTACCCCACCGTTTCACCCATCACCTGTGCCGGGAGGCCCGGCCATCGGCTGGTCTGTTTTCTGTTGCACGTGCCGTCGCCGACGCCGGAGCGTCGACGCCTTCCTGTTAGGAAGCACGGTGCCCTGCGGTGTCCGGACGTTCCTCCCCGGGACCCGGCTCCAACGGAGTCGCTCCCGAGGCGGCGGCCCGGCCGGCGCGCCCACAAGAAACGAGCGGGGGGCGGGGGGCGGGGCGGGGGGCCGGGGGGGGGGGGGGGGAGGGCGACCCCCCGGGGCGCCCCGCGGGGGGGGGGGGGGCCGGGCGCGCGGGGCCCGCGG
>JAAXJP010000253.1 GCA_012269805.1 Rubrivirga sp. | reverse complement strand
ACCGAGAACCGGAGGTCGACGCCAGTCAGCGCGACGAGCCGTCGATCACGGAGGCCGAGCACGAGATCGCGGAGGACGGCGACGCCCGCCCCGCCGGCCCGACGGGCGACTCGCCCAGCGCCTCGCTCCACGCCGAGGCCGCGCCCGGCCCCGTCCGCGCCGACCCGACGGACCCGCCGCCGCGCGCGCTCCGCGCCGAGAGCGAGCAGGCCGTCGCCGCCGACCTCCGGCGCCTCGCCCGGATCCGCCGCCGCCACGGGACCGACGACGTCCCGGCCCTCGACCCCGGCACCGAGGTCGCCCGGCAGGCCGGCTTCGAGGTCATGGACGTCGGCGAGCCGCCGTCGCTCGTCCGGCGCTACTTCACGACGCTCCGCCACGCGACCGGGCTCGTCTACGGGAGCGCCGTGGCCGTCGCCCGCGACCGCGAGCAGTTCGCGTTCGTCAAGGGCTTCCCCCTCTTCCTCATCAAGCTGGCGGCCTTTTTCGTCCGGCCGCTCGTCCGACGCGACATCCGCGGGCTGCCCATCGAGAAACAGCTCCGGCGGCGCCTCGAGCTCCTCGGGCCGACCTACATCAAGCTCGGCCAGGTGCTCGCGCTCCGCGAGGACCTCCTGCCGCCGTTCATCACGGAGGAGCTGAAGAACCTGCTCGACCGGCTCCCGGTCATGCCGTTCCCCGAGTACCTCGACCGCGTGGCGAAGGGGCTCGGCCGGCCGGTCGACGAGGCGTTCAGCTACATCGACCCGAAGCCGCTCGGGAGCGCGTCGATTGGCCAGATCCACGCGGCCACGACGGTCGGTGGCGACGATGTGATCCTGAAGGTCGTCAAGCCGCACATCTACGTGATCCTGAAGCGGGACTCGCGGCTGCTCGGCTTTTTCGGCTCGTTCCTCCAGGTGTTCTTCAGCCGCTACCAGCCGAAGAAGGTGCTCGACGAGTTCGCCGAGTACACGCTCAAGGAGGTCGACCTCCGGCGCGAGGCGGACAACGCGGAGCAGATGGCGATCAACTTCGCCGACCAGCCCGACATCCGCTTCCCCAAGATCTACCGGGAGTACTCGAGCCGGCTCGTCCTCACGATGGAGCGGTTCCGCGGCATCCGGCCGGACACGCCGGCCAGCCGGGCGCTCCCGCTCGAGGCGCGCGAGAAGCTCGTCGACCTCGGCGCGCTGACGATCATCCGGATGCTGTACCAGGACGGCTTTTTCCACGCCGACCTCCACCCGGGCAACATGTTCGTGCTCGACGCCGAGCCGGACCGCGAGGGCCGCGTCGACCCGAAGGTCGGGTTCATCGACCTCGGGATGGTCGGCTACTTCGACGGCGACCTCCGGCGGACGCTCCTGTACTACTACTTCTCGCTGGTCACCGGCGACGCCGAGAACGCCGCGCGCTACCTCGCCTCCGTCGCCACGGCCGGCAAGAAGGCCGACCCGCGCGGCTTCCAGCGGGCCGTCGCCGAGCTGTGCCGGCGGTTCTACCGGGCCCAGAAGTACGGCGACGTCAACGTGGGCCAGCTCGTGCTGGAGTCGGTCGGGCTGGCGGGCCAGTACCGGATGTACTTCCCGGTCGAGCTCGTCCTCATGACGAAGGCGCTGGTCACGTTCGAGGGCGTCGGGCAGACGCTCCTGCCCGGCTTCGACGTGGCCGAGGTGAGCCGGAAGCACGTCAACAAGCTGTTCATGCACCAGTTCAACCCGGCCGCGCTCCTCAAGGAGAGCCTGCGCGGCGCGCCGGAGCTGGTCGACCTCATCATCAAGAGCCCGACGCTCTTGGCCGAGGGCATCCGGTTTCTGGAGTCCCGGATCCGGAGCCCCGACGCGTCGCCGCTGGCCGGCCTGCGGACGGCGCTCTTGTCGGGCGCGAGCCTCGTCTCGGGCGTCATCGCGGTCACGACTGGCGGGCCGTGGTTTCTGTGGGCGCCCCTCTTCGTCCTTGCCGCCGGGTTCGCGCTGAAGCGCAGCTAGCCCCGCCTCGGCACAACGGTGGCCCCTCGCGTGGGGACACCGTGCGTGGTGTCCCCACGGTCGTCGGGACCGCGTCGCCCTGTCCGCAGACCAACCGAGGCGAGCGGAGCCGCTACATCGTCGGGTCGCCGCCGGTGACGCCGAAGACCTCGCCGGTGATGTAGCCCGCCTCCTGCGTGGCGAGGAACACGTAGGTCGAGGCGATCTCGGCCGGCTGGCCGGGGCGCCCGAGCGGGACCTGCGAGCCGAACTCCTCGACCTTGTCCTGCGGCTGGCCGCCGGACGGCTGGAGCGGCGTCCAGAACGGGCCCGGCGCGACCGCGTTGACGCGAATCCCCTTGTCGGCCAGCTGCTTGGCGAGGGCCTTGGTGAACTCGATCTGAGCGCCCTTGGTGGTCGCGTAGTCAAGCAACGTGGCCGACGGCTTGTAGCCCTGGATCGACGTCGTGTTGATGATCGAGCCGCCCGGCGGGAGGTGAGGGACGGCCGCCTTCGACAGCCAGAACATGGCGTAGACGTTCGTCTTGAACGTCTGGTCGAACTGCTCCGACGTCACGTCGTCGATCGACTCCTGGAAGACCTGCTTCCCGGCGTTGTTGATGAGCACGTCCAGCCCGCCGAGGGCCTCGACGGCGTCGGCGATCAGCTGCGTGCAGAAGCTCTCGTCCGTGAGGTCGCCGGGGAAAAGGTGGACCGTGCCGCCCTCGCCCTCGATCAGTTCCTTGAGCGACTCGGCGTCGCTCTGCTCCGACTCGAGGTAGTTGATGGCGACGGCCGCGCCCTCGCGGGCGTACGCGATGGCCGCTGCGCGGCCGATGCCGGAGTCGCCTCCGGTGATGAGCGCCTTCCGGCCCTCCATCCGGCCGAAGCCGCGGTAGCTCTCCTCGCCGTGGTCGGGCGTCGGGTCCATCTTCGAGGCGAGGCCGGGGGCTTCCTGAGGCTGGCGTGGGAAGGGCGGGCGCGGGTACTGCGTCCGCGGGTCCTGCATCGCGTACTGGTTGGGCGTCTGGGCGTCCGACATGGGCGGGGAGAGGGAAAAAGAGAGGACGGCGCGAACGCGCAGCCCCCGCCCCGGGGTTGCCCTGAGTTCGGCCGGCCTCGACGCTGGCCGGCACCTCCGATGTGGCCGGGGCGAGGGCGGGCGGGGCGCGCCTAGCTTCCGGCCTCACCGCTCGTCTCCCCGTGCTCCGACGCCTCGCTCCGCT
>JAAXJP010000576.1 GCA_012269805.1 Rubrivirga sp. | reverse complement strand
GGCGATGGTCATGCGGATCGGCCTGCTGTTCTCGATCTCGTGGGTCATGGGACTCACGTCCGACTTGTTCAGCCTCGCCGACGTCCTCCCGTTCCTCGAGGGGATGGAGGCCTTCGGCGACCGGGGCCGCGAGGCGATCGGGCACGGCGGGGGCGAGGGCGACCGGAACCCGCTCGGGATCACCGGCCGCGACATCATCCTGATCCTCGGCGGCATCTTCCTCGTCGGGAAGGCGACGCACGAGATCCACCACAAACTGGAGGGCGACGGCGAACACGCGGCCGAGAAGCCGAAGGCCGCCACGCTGGGGAGCGTGCTCATCCAGATCGCCCTGCTCGACCTCGTGTTCTCGCTCGACTCCGTGATCACGGCCGTCGGCATGGCGAAGGACATCGCCGTTATGGTCATCGCCGTCGTCGTCGCCGTCGGGGTCATGATGGCCGGGGCCGGGCCGATCTCGCGGTTCGTCCACAAGCACCCGACGGTGAAGATGCTGGCGCTCGCGTTCCTCATCCTCATCGGGGTCACGCTCCTAGCCGAGGGGTTCGACCAGCACATCCCGAAGGGCTACATCTACTCGGCCATGGCGTTCTCGCTCCTCGTCGAGTTCCTGAACATCCGGACCAAGCGGGGGAAGGGCACGCCGTCGGTCGAGCTGATCGAGCCGTACGCGACCGAGGGCGCCTCGGGCGTTCCGGACGCGACCCACGTCGCGCGGCCCGTCCCGCTCGTTCGCCCGAACGCGTGACTTCGCAGCGTCCCTCAGCGGCTTGACCCGTACACCGACCGTCCCCCTCATGCGCGTCCTCGCGCTCCTGGCCCTCGCCGTCGCCGCTGCGGTGGGGTGCCGTGCCCAGACCCCCGAGCCCGCCCGCGAGGCGGACGCCGTCGCCGTGCCGCGGTCGCTGGCGCCCGAGCGCGCCGGGTCGCTCGGGGTCCAGTCGCGGTCGGCCCTCCGGTCGTTTTCGCAGGAGGGCGCCGTGGCCTACGAGGAGGGGCCCGCCTCGGCCGACGGGACCGGCCGCTACTACATGGGCCGCGAGATCGCGCGCGTCATGAGCCACCGGGGCGCGGCCTGGCTCGAGCGGCCCGATCGCGAGCGCGAGGAGCGACCGGCCGTCCTCATCCGGGCCCTCGGCCTCGAGCCCGACGACGTCGTGGCCGACCTCGGGGCGGGGACGGGCTACTTCACGTTCCGGATCGCGCCGCTCGTGCCCGACGGCCGCGTCTACGCCGTCGACATCCAGCCGGAGATGCTTCGGATCATCGAGGACCGCGCGACGACGGAGGGCTTCGACAACGTGGCGCCGGTCCTCGGCACCATCACCAGCCCCGGCCTCCGGCCCCGCTCGACCGACCTGACGCTCCTCGTCGACTCGTACCACGAGTTCTCGCACCCGCGCGAGATGCTGGCCGCCATCTACGAGGCCACGCGGCCCGGGGGCCGCCTCGTCCTCGTCGAGTACCGGGCCGAGGACCCCGACGTCCCGATCCGCCGCCTCCACAAGATGACCGAGGCGCAGGCCCGGCGGGAGGTCGAGGCGGCCGGGTTTACGTTCGTCGAGAACCGCGACGACCTCCCACAGCAGCACCTGCTGATCTTCCGTCGGCCGGGCGAGTAGCCTAAGACACGCCGTTGCGGGTGTGGCCCCGCGCGGGCCCGCCCGCCTCGGGTGCGTCGGCGGCGGGGCCCGAGGCCTGACCGCTGGCGACGAGCGCGCGCCACTTCGCGGCGTCGGCGGCGTCGCCGTAGGCCCGCTCGAGCGCCTCCAGTCGAGCGTCGAGGTCGAGGACGTGGCGCGCGTCGAGTTCCTCGCCCGCGGTGGCCTGGGCAGGAGGCGCGGGACGCCGGCTACGCCGCAGGAGGGCCCCGCCGTTCACGATCGTCGCGACGAGCGCGAACCCGAGCGCAGCGCCCATCGGGTCGACGTGCTGCGCCGTCAGGCCGACGACGGCCATCAGCAGCGTGACGAGGTTGAGGGCGAGGAGGCCGACGTCGGACTTGGACATTCCACAAAAGCGGGGGGCGCCGCATCGCTACGGCGCCCCCCAGCAGGAAGATGCGCGGGGCCGGTCAGGCCACCGTGATCGCGTCGTCGAGGTAGACGTCCTGGATCGTGTTCAGCAGGCGGACGCCCTCGGCCCGCTCGCGCTGGAATGCCTTGCGGCCCGAGATCAGGCCCATCCCGCCCGCGCGCTTGTTGACGACCGCCGTGCGGACGGCCTGCGCGAAGTCGTTGGCGCCCGAGCCGCCGCCCGAGTTGATGAGGCCGGCCCGGCCCATGTAGCCGTTCGCCACCTGGTACCGCGTGAGGTCGATGGGGTGGTCCGAGGAGAGCTCCGAGTACATCCGCTCGTCGAGCTTGCCGTACGAGCTGTCGCCCGAGTTGAGCGCCTGGAAGCCGCCGTTCGAGGTCGGCTGCTTCTGCTTGAGGATGTCGGCCTCGAGCGTCGCGCCGAGGTGGTTGGCCTGGCCCGTGAGGTCGGCCGACGTCTCGTGGTTGGTGCCGTCGATCGTGAACGCCTCGTTGCGGACGTAGCACCACAGGATGGTGCCCATCCCGAGTTCGTGGGCGAACGCGAAGGCCTGCGAGACCTCCTGGATCTGCCGGCTCGACTCGTCGCTGCCGAAGTAGATCGTGGCCCCGATCGCGACACAGCCCATGTTCCACGCCTCCTCGACGCGGGCGAACACCACCTGGTCGTAGGTGTTGGGGTAGGTGAGGAGCTCGTTGTGGTTGATCTTGAGGATGAACGGGATCTTGTGAGCGTACTTCCGCGCCACCATCCCGAGCGCGCCGTACGTCGTCGCGACGCCGTTGCACCCGCCTTCGATCGCGAGCTCGACGATGTGCTTCGGGTCGAAGTAGTCGAGGTTCTTGGCGAACGACGCGCCGCCCGAGTGCTCGATGCCCTGGTCGATGGGGAGGATCGAGAGGTAACCGGTCCCGCCGAGGCGCCCGTGGTCGTAGAGCTGCTGGAGCGAGCGGAGGACGGGGATGGGCCGGTCGGACGGCCCGAACACGCGGTCGACCCAGTCGGGGCCGGGGAGGTGGAGGCGGTCCTTCGAGATCTTCGGGTCGGAAAAGCCGAGGAGGCTGTCGGCCTCGTCGCCGAGGTACTCTTCGATGGTCTGAGACATGGGGGAGGCGTGTGAGGGGAGGGCGTGAAGATAGG
>JAAXJP010000049.1:1940-3180 GCA_012269805.1 Rubrivirga sp. | reverse complement strand
GCTCCGGCCCGCCCGCGCGGCCGGCCCGGAGCGCGTGCTCCAGTTCGGGACGGGCGCGTTCCTCCGCGGCTTCGCCGACGCCCTCCTCGACGAGGCGATCGGCGACGACTGGGACGGCCGGGTGGTGATGGTGGGATCGACCGGCAGCGGCCGAGCGGCGACGCTCGAGGCCCAGGACGGTCAGTACACGCTCGTCGTCCGCGGCCTCCGCGACGGCGAGCCGGTCGATGAGGCGTGCCTCGTCGGGTCCGTGTCGCGCGCCCTCGCGGCGTCCGACGACTGGGACGCGGTACTCGACCTCGCCCGCTCTCCGGACCTCCGGTTCGTCGTTTCCAACACGACCGAGGTCGGCATCACCGACGACCCGGACGACCGGCCGGACCTCGACCCGCCGCGCTCGTTCCCCGGCAAGCTGGCGGCGGCCCTCGCGGCGCGCGCTGCAGCCCACGACTACGAAGGCGCCGGCCTCGTCGTGCTCCCGTGCGAACTGATCGAGGGCAACGGCGACCGGCTCCGCGAGATCGTCGAGGCGCACGCCGGGCGGTGGGGGCTCGACGCGCGCTTCCTGCAGTGGCTCGACCGCGAGGTCGCGTTCTGCAACACGCTCGTTGACCGGATCGTGCCGGGCACGCCCGACGACCCGGACGACCTCTACGAGCGCCTCGGCTACACCGACGACCTCCTGACCGTCGCCGAGCCGTACCGCCTCTGGGCCATCGAGGGCGTCGACCCCGCCCGCCTCGGCGCGCTGGCCGACGTGGCCGGCGTGGTCGTGACCGGCGACCTCACGCCGTACCGCGAGCGCAAGGTGCGCGTCCTCAACGGCGGTCACACCGCGACCGTCCCGGCCGCAATCCTGTGCGGCCTCGACACCGTCGCGGAGGCAATGGACGACGAGACCGTCGGCGCGTTCGTCCGGCGGGCGATCCTCGACGAGATCGTCCCGAGCCTCGACGTCGACCGTGCGATGGCCGAGGCGTTCGCCCGCGACGTGATCGACCGGTTCGCGAACCCGTTCGTGGCGCACGCGCTCCGCGACATCACCTTCCAGCAGACCGCCAAGCTGGGTGTTCGCGTGGCGCCGTCGGTGGCGGGCTACCGCGAGAAGAGGGGGGAGGTGCCGCCGCTCCTGTGCGTCGGCGTCGCCGCCCTGCTCGCCGCCGTCCGCCCCGGCGCCGTCGAGGGCCTCTCGGCCGACGACGCTTCCGACGACTGGCGCCTGCGCTGGGATGGCGTGGAC
>JAAXJP010000049.1:0-1930 GCA_012269805.1 Rubrivirga sp. | reverse complement strand
GGCGTGGACCGCTCGGACGCCGACGCCCTCCGCGCCTTCGCCGCCGACGCGCTCGGCCGCTGGGGCCTCGATGCCGTCGACGGCGTGCCCGAAGCGGTCGGGGACGCGCTCGTCGCCATCGAGCGGAACGGGTGCCGCGCCGCGCTCGCCGCCCGCCTCTGACCCTTTTTTTGCGCCCGAACGGAAGGGCTTCCGCATGACCCGACACGAGATCCTCGACACCGTTCTCGCTAGCGGCGCCGTCGCCGTCGTCCGCATGGCCGACTCGGGCCGCCTCGTACGCCTAGCCGAGGCCATCGCCGAGGGCGGCGTGACTGCCATCGAGATCACGATGACGACGCCCAACGCGCTCGCCGTGATCGAGGAAACCGGCCGCCAACTCGGCGACGCCGTGACCGTCGGCGTGGGGTCCGTGCTCGACGCCGAGACCGCCCGCCGCGCCGTCGATGCCGGGGCGCGCTACGTCGTGAGCCCCGTGTTCAAGCCCGAGATCGTCGAGGAGTCCCACCGCCTCGGCGTGCCCGTCATGCCCGGCTGCTTTACGCCGACCGAGATCCTGACGGCCACGGAGGCTGGCGCCGACGTGGTCAAGGTGTTCCCGGCCGACGTGTTCGGGCCGACGTTCTTCAAGGCCGTCCGCGCCCCGATGCCGCACCTCAAGATGATGCCGACGGGCGGTGTCTCGCTCACGAACGCGGGCGACTGGATCCGGGCGGGCGCCGTGGCGGTCGGCGTCGGGAGCGCGCTCCTCGACACGCAGGCCATCGCCGACGGCGACTGGGCCACGCTCACTCAGAACGCTCGGACCCTCCGCGAGTCCGTCGAGGCAGGCCGAGCCAGCGCGTAAGCCACCCTTTCTCAGACAATCGAACCCCGACCCTTCAACATGAAAGTCGTCACCCTCGGCGAGATCATGCTCCGGCTCTCGACGCCGGGCTTTACCCGCTTTGTTCAGGCCCAGAGCTTCGACGCGACCTACGGTGGCGGCGAGGCCAACGTGGCCGTCGCGCTCGCGAACTACGGGCTCGAGAGCTACTTCGTCTCCAAGCTGCCGACCCACGAGATCGGGCAGGCCGCCGTCAACCACCTCCGGCGGTTCGGCGTGTCGGACCGGTTCATCGTGCGCGGCGGCGACCGCGTGGGGATCTACTTTCTCGAGACGGGCGCCAGCCAGCGGCCGAGCAAGGTGGTCTACGATCGCGCCGACGCGGCGGTCACGACGCTGACGACCGATGAACTCGACCTCGGCGCCGTGTTCGAGGGGGCGCGCTGGTTCCACTTTACCGGCATCACGCCCGCGCTCGGCGCGACGGCCCGCCAGACGGTCGAGGCCGCGGCGAAGGCGGCGAAGGCGGCCGGCGCGACCGTCTCCTGCGACCTCAACTTCCGCAAAAAGCTCTGGACGACGGACGAGGCCCAGGCCACGATGCGCCCGCTCATGGAGCACGTCGACGTCTGCATCGCGAACGAGGAGGACGCCGATAAATGCCTCGGCCTCAAGGCCGGCGAGACGGACGTCCACGGCGCGGAGCTTGACGAGGAGGGGTATTTCCACCTGGCGAAAAAACTGAAGGCGGAGTTCGACTTCGAGGCCGTCGCCATCACGCTTCGCGAGTCGTTCTCGGCCAGCCACAACGGCTGGAGCGCCATTCTCCACGACGACACGGACTGCGCCGAGCCGGTCCGCTCGACGCGCTACGACATCCAGATCGTCGACCGCGTCGGCGGCGGTGACTCGTTCGCCTCCGGTCTCATCGCCGGGCTCTTGCAGAAGGACGACACGCGCGAGGCGCTCGAGTTCGCCGTCGCCGCGTCGTGCCTGAAGCAGACGATTCCGGGCGACTTCAACCTCGTCAGCCGCGCCGAGGTGGACGCCCTCGCGGCCGGCGACGGCTCCGGCCGCGTCCAGCGCTAGACCGCTCGTTTATCT
>JAAXJP010000580.1 GCA_012269805.1 Rubrivirga sp. | reverse complement strand
CTCCGGTCCACGTCGACGACGGCACCGGAGAGGTACTTCCGGTCGTGCTCGCGTGTAAGGCGCTCAGGGAGACGGTCGTTCTCAGCGGCGAAGCGCCCCGCCCCGTCGTTGACGTACAGGAGCGGGGGGACGGCGGTCCCCGAGTTGATGGCGAAGATGTCCGGGTGCCCGTCCCCCGTCACGTCGCCGGCCGCCAGGCCGTGGGTGAAGTCCGGGCCGACCGGCGACATTCGGGCCGCCGCCTCGTCGGCGAGCCTCCCGTCGGGCTGGCGCACGAGCAGGAGGTTCGGGTAGCCCGGGAACGGCGGGGTGTCCGTCCCGTGGTCGGCGACGTACATGTCCAGCCGGCCGTCCCCCGTGAAGTCGGCCACGGCGTACGCCCGGGCGTGGACCGTGCGGAGGTCGCCCTCGAGCGTGGCCGCCGTCGCCTCCGTGAACCGGCCGGTCCCGTCGTTACGGAACGCGAGTAGGGGGAGCTCGGTGGCCGGGACTGTCGGCGGCCACTGGATCTGGTGCACGATGACCACCTGCTGGGCCGGGTCCTCGCCGCCGAAGACGTAGAGGTCGTTCGCTATGGGAGTCCCCAGCGGGGTGGACCGGGCGGTGAAGTAGGGGCCGCCGGACAGGACGGCCTCCAAGACCCACGTCGGGTCGGCCGCGTCGGCGCCCGTGGCCGTGCCGAGGCGGAGCGGAAGCCCGGACGGCCCGAGGTCTCGGGACGCCGGCCCCGCCCCGTCGTCGAGCGGCCAGTACGCGACGAGCCCGGGCTCCTGCCCCGTGAGGGCCTCCCCCATCCGCTGGGCGATCTCGGCCCCGTCGAGGGCCCGGCCCCACACCCGGACCTGGCGGAGCCCACCGCGGAACCCGCCGATGACGCTCCCGTCCGCCTGCGCGCCCCCGCCGACGGCGAACGGGAGCGACGCGGCGTTCGGCGGGCCGGGGCTGTCCCCGCTCGCCGCGAGGGCGCCGTCGACGTAGAGCCGCATCTGGCCCCCGCCGAGCGTGGCCGCGACGTGGGCCCACCGCCCGAGTGGGAACGCGCCGGCCGTCCCGACGGCCCGGTAGCTCCCCGGGGCGCCCGTCGTCTGGACGAACTCGAGCCGCGCCCCGTCGTCGGCGAAGACGAGGGCGTACCCCATGAACGGGTCCTCGTGGCGGGGGTCGTGGGGTTTCCCCAGGACGAACGCGTAGGGCTCGCCCGCCGACGCATATACCCACGCCTCCATCGTGAAGGCCGACCCGAGGTCTAGGGAGGCGTGGGGAGGGGCGACCGCGATCTGCGCGCCCCCGAACTGGAGGACGTGGTCCTGGGCCGGCGGGACCGGCTGGGCCGAGGCCCCGACCGATAGGGCGGACAGGGCGACGAGAAGGAGCGTCCGACGGTTCAAGGTCACAGGGGATCGAGGGGCCGACACGGGGGCCCGTAGATACCCGCCGTGTTGACTCGGTCAAGTGGGGGGATTAGCTCCCTGCCATTATTCATCCTCCCGCCTCTTCGGCAAACAACCGGGCCGTCCTCGGCGCATCCGGCCGGGGGGCTCCACGCCGAGGCCCCCATGTGCTGGGCCGCCCTCCCCGACTGGCTCGGCGCGTCCAACCCTCCATCGGGTCCTCGCCCGCTGCCTCGAGGCCTCCCGAGTTCCCCCGACGCGCGGCCTGACCGCGACGCCCTTCCTCGGCTCCCGCCTGCTAGGAGTTGGGAGGGCAGGGACTCCACCCTTACCCATTGGCTTACCGCAGATCGACAAACCAGCCTCCCAACGCCACAAACACCGATTAAGAAGGAGTCTCTGCGCCCCCACTCTAGGCACAACGACGCGGTCGGGCGGGGCGAGGGTGCCTACCCCGCCTCGTACACCAGCACCTCCCCGACCGGCCGGCGCGGCGTGCCGGGAGCCTCGACCGGCGTGCCGAGGCGGAAGACCACCTGCGCGTACCCCCCGCCCGCCACGGCTGAGACCTCAGGGCGGAGCTCGTCCACCTCGATCGGCTGGTTGAAGTAGCTGGCGGCGAGGCCGTGCGCGGCGCCGAGCACAAGCACGTGCTGGAGCGCGGCGCCGGCGCGGGCCCACGCGGCCCGGTCGTCGGCGTCGGTGGCGACGACGAGAAGCGCGGGGGCGCCGGCCACGAGCGTGCGGGCCTCGCCGACGGCGAAGCGCGGGTCGGCGTGGAGGTGGCCCATCCGGCCCCAGCCGCCCCACGGGACGTCGGCGACGCCGTCAGGGCGGTCGTCGCCGGCCCCGCGGGCCCACCTGCCGATCTCCTCCAGCGACTCGTAGTCGCTCTGGGCGCGGATCGCCCGCCCGACGAGGTCGGCCAGGGCCGCCTTGTCGGAGTCGCCCGTCAGGATGTGGAGGCGGGCGCCCTCGGCCTCGGCGGCGCCGCGGAGCCGGGCGAGGAGCCCGACCGGGACCGCGAGGTCGGCGTAGGGCGCCCGGTTCGTGTGGCGCGCCTTGACGGCCCGGAAGAGCGTCTCCTCGGAGGCCGTCGGCGGCGCGTGGCCCGTCAGACGGAGTGTCCCGACGAGGCCCGGCTCGTCGCCCGGCCCAGCGAGTTCGACGTCGATGGTCTCGCCGTAGTGGCGGGCCGCCAGGCGGAGCGTGAAGAGGGCGGCCCCGCACGACACAGCCGCCTCGCGCCCCTCGGGGTCGACGGTCGCCAGCACGCGGTCCTGGTCCACGAACACGGACACGGCGTCGCCGTCGATGCGGAACCGCCACGGCTGTGTGTTGAGCACGCTCGGGGCCTGGACCGCCCACCGGAGCATGGCCTCAAGACGCTTGGCCGGGGGCGCCTCGGCGGGAATGTCGGCGTCGGTGACGGCGCGGGGAGCGACGGACGAGGGCGGGGCGGTGCGGCGGGAGAGGTCCATGACGAGGGTCAGTGTTCGGCGACGAGCGTGAAGGTGACCGGCACGGCGTAGCGGACGCTGACGGGGCGCCCGCGCTGTTGGCCGGGCGTGAACCGGCTCTCCGTAACGGCCGTCAGAGCGGCCTCCGTCAGAAGCGGGTTCGGCGTGCGGAGCACGACGGGGTCGACGACGTTCCCCCGCTCGTCGACCACGAACTGGACGACGACCTGGCCCTCGACGCCGGCGCGGATCGCCAACTCGGGGTAGACCACCCGGCTTTGGAGCCCGGTGAGGCCGCCGATCAGCTCGGGCTGCACCTCGGCCACCTCGAAGA
>JAAXJP010000645.1 GCA_012269805.1 Rubrivirga sp. | reverse complement strand
CGACCGGGCGATCCAGAAGCAGACCCGGCACAAGTCGGCCGCCATGCTCGCCGAGTACGTCCGCGAGGGCCGGCTCTTCGACGAGAACGTGAGTGAGGGGATCGGGCTGTGAGCGTCAGCCGAACTGCGATATTAAGCTACGATTTTTCCATCACACTTATCACTGATCGATGCCCCGACGCGACGCGACTCCGAAGCAGACTGGCGGCGGCGGGTACGACTTCGAGACCGAGGTGGTGGCCTACGTTTTGGCACACCTGATCGCCGGTCGCACTCTAATCGAAACGGTCCCCGGCGTACCGCAGCGAGTCGATGTGCAGGAGCCGGCGAGCGTGTGGCATCTCGACGATGTCGTGCTCACGTACCCAGGCTCCGTCCACGTGGCGGCCTCCGTGAAGAGCAGCGCGCAGTTCGGCGTGGCATCGTTCCCGGCGGGCTTCGTGCGGGACGCGTGGGAGCAGCTGCTCCGTACGTCGTCTGACGCGTTCGTCGAGGGTAGGGACTGGCTGGCTCTCGTGTCGGCTCCTGCGCCCCACGTGGAGTCGGATGTCCAGGACCTCCTGGCACGTGCCCACGCACAGAGCCCGGACGAGTTGGACGAGGACGTCGCTCGACCTCATCGCGCCAACGACACAATCCGTGGGCTGCTCGCGAGCGCGGCGTGTCCCGACGACCTCGTGCCAGCAGGCTCGAGCCCTCCCCCAGCGGGCCGGATGCTGCGACACGTGCTGTGGCTCCCGTTCGATCTCAACGCTCAGAACTCATCGCGGCGACTGCGCGCAAAGGGACTGTTGCAAGACTCACTGCAGAGCGGAGACGCCGACGAGGCCGACGCCCTGTGGGAGTCGCTCAAGGAGATCGCGTGGGGGCTGCGCATTGCCTCGGGTGACGTAGGCCGTGCGGGAGTGCTCGCCCGAGTGCCGACACGGTTCGTGCTGCGCGGCCGACCGGATCACCGTCCAGCGTGGGAGGCTCTGAGAGACGCGAGCGCGGAGGCAGCAAAGCGCGTCCGCCACCGGATCGGGGGTCAGGTCGTGCTCCCGCGGTCGCGTGCCCGGGCCGACCTGACGGGCATGGACGCTCCGGCGGTGGTTCTGCTAGGTGCGTCCGGCGTCGGAAAGTCCGTGATCGCCCGGCACGAAGCCCTCGAAGCCCTAGAGGGGGCCACCGGACGTGTCGTGTGGGCGTCCGGAGACGCGCTAGAGCGAGGCAACCTAATCTCAGGATCGCCATCGTTCTCGACGCTGATGGAGCACGACGTTGCTCCGGGTCTCCTCGTGATCGATCAACTGGACCGGTTGTACGCCCCCGAGGCCTTTGCCCGCGTAGGCGCGCTGCTCGCGGCGGTGGGCTTGACGCACGGCGAGGAGATCCGGCCAGGCTGGCGAACGCTGCTCACCTGCACGCCGGAAGCTTGGCCGCGCGTCCGCGACGAGTTGCGGCGGGACGGGTTGGCGGCCGAGCGCGTCGAATCATACGCGGTCGAGAGTCCCGACACGGACGAGTTGGCCCCTGTTTGGGACGCGTTCCCCGAACTGAGGCCGCTGCGTCTACGGCAGCACCTGGCCCCCGTGCTTCTCCGCCCGAAGGTGCTCGACCTGCTCGCGCTGCACTCGACGAGCGGTCTCGACCTAGACACGGTCGGCGAGTCGCACCTCGCGACGTGGTTCTGGGATCAGCAGATCGAGAGCGCGGTGCAGCCGCTGGACCGCGGTGCGGCGGCGGCGACGCTCGCGCGGTTGCAAGCCGACCGTTTGGTGACCGAGGTCCGGGTCGAGGCCGACGTGTTCGACGCGGGCGAGCGGAGCGCTCTGGCAGCGCTCATCGACGACCGGCTCCTGACTCGGCAGGACGACCGCGTCCGGTTCGAGCACGACCTCTACGGGGACTGGGTCCGGCTCCGGGTGCTACGCTCGCAAGCAGAGGGCGGTCAGTTGGTGGAGTTCTTAAAGAGCCGGATGGACTCCCCCGTGTGGTACCGCGCGGTTCGGCTCTACGGGCTGCACCTTCTCGAACACGATGGACTGGCGTCTTGGAGGAAAGCGTTCGCCGCGTTCCAGGACATGGGCGACACGGCGGATCTTGCGCGCGACCTGCTGCTCGAAGCGTCGGCGCACACGGTCGGGTCCGCGCGTGCGCTGTCGGCCCTTTGGCCGGTACTCGTCGAGAACGACGGCGCCTTGCTCAATCGGCTCTTGCACCGGTTGCTCCATTCGGCGACCGTCCCGAACGACGGGTTCCGCACGGTCCTCGCATCGGTCTCGCCGGACGTGGAACCTTACCTCGCCGCCTCAGCTCGGATTCCGTACGCCCCGTACTGGGTCGCGCCGCTGGCGGTGCTCCACACGCACCGGAACGAAATCCCCTACCCCGCACGCCTAGTCGTGGCGCGTGTGGTCGCGCTCTGGCTTCAGCACACGCGCGACGGTTGGCCGATGAGGGTCGAGGCCGCAGAGACGGCCGTGGCGCTGGGCGAAGCCACGCTCCGCGACAAGGAGGGCCGGGGCAGCTACGGGCTCCGCAGCGACGACCTGGTGAGCCGCTCAGTGTATACGGCGGTGCTCCACTCGGCATCGCACGACGCCGAGCCTGCACTGGCCATCCTCCGAGAGGCGTCCGGGCTTAGCCCCAAGCGGTTCGAGCCACCGCCGCTGACGGAGAAGGAGAAGAACCGGGCGTTTGCGCGCCGGCAGGGCGTTCCTCGGGGCTCCGTGTTCGGCCCGCCCGGTCCGACGCCTGAGCCGTGGCCTGACGGCCCGGCCTTCGAGGTAGACGGGTCCTTGCAGCACGTGGTCTTCGAAGACGGAGCGTTGGCGCCGCTCGTCGCCGCGGCTCCCGAAGCCGCCGCCGACATCCTCCTCGCGCTCTTGATCCGCGCACCCGCCGCAAGGGACCGGTACGACGAGGCTCCGCTTCGCGATGTCTACGTCGCCCGACCCCAGTGGCACCCCCCGTTCTACACCCGCGGTCCGTTCCGACAGCTGCTCGCCCTCGACGAGGACGCCGGTATCGAGGTGATCGTCCGGTTACTGCGTCACGCGACGGAACGGTGGGCGGAGAACCATTCCGACCGGTTCGAACGGTGGCACGGGAAGCGCGCCGAGCCGTTCGTCTTGCGACTGGCGACGCCCGATGGAGAGATCGAGACGGTCGGTCCCGCCGAGGTGTTCGGCTGGAACCTCGAC
>JAAXJP010000695.1 GCA_012269805.1 Rubrivirga sp. | reverse complement strand
CCGCATCGCCCTCGTCGGCACCGCCCGGTACCCGCTCCGCGAGCCGTTCGTCGGTGGGCTGGCTGCTCACGTGGTCGGCCTCGCGCGGGGGCTCGCCGAGCGCGGCCACGACGTGACGCTCTTCGCGCCGGAGGGCTCCGAGGCCGAGGGCGTCCACGTCCTCCCGTTCTGCCGGGAGAGCGGGGTCGACTTCTCGATCGCCGCGAGCGGCGACGTCTCCATGCTCGCCGCGCCATTCATGGCCGAGCACCACGCCGCCCAGCGCCTCATGCTCGACCTCGGCCGCGAGCGATGGGGACCGTTCGACGTCGTCCACAACCACTCGCTCCACTACCTCCCGGTCGCGATGGCGCCGACGGTCGAGGCCGCCCACCTCACGACGCTCCACGCGCCGCCGACGCCGTGGCAGGAGAGCGCGTTCGCGAGCCTGTCCGAGGGCGAGCGGCCGTGCGCCGTGACGGTCTCGGCCACGAACCAAGCCACGTGGGCGCCGTCGCTCCCGTCGTGCGGCGTCGTCCGCAACGGGGTCGACCTCCGGCGGTGGCGGTTCTCCGGCGCGGCCGACCCCGGGCTGGCGGTCTGGGCCGGGCGGATCGTGCCTGAAAAGGGGCCGCACCTCGCCATCGACGCGGCGCGGGCGGCCGGCCTCCGGCTCCGCCTCGTCGGGCCGATCCACCACCGGGCGTACTACGAGGCCGAGGTCCGGCCCCGCCTCGGCGCCGACGTGGAGGCGGTCGGGCACGTGTCGCACCGCGAGCTGGCCGGCCACTACGGCGCGGCGGCCGTCGCGCTCTCGACGGCGCGGTGGGAGGAGCCGTTCGGGCTGACGCTCGTCGAGGCCCTCGCCTGCGGGACGCCCGTCGCCTCGTTCCGGCGCGGCGCGGCGCCCGAACTCGTCACGGCCGACACCGGCCGGCTCGCCGCGCCCGACGACGCGGCCGACCTGGCCCGCGCGGCCGCCGAGGCAGCCCGGCTCGACCGGTACGCCTGCCGCCGGTGGGTCGAAGCCCACGCCTCCGAGGACGCCATGGTCGACCGCTACCTCGGACTCTACCGGCGGCTCGTCGCTCGGCGCCCGCCGCGGCCGGTCCCCTCGGCGCTCGCGACAACGGTCGGGCTGATGGACTTCGCGGAGGGCCCCGTTGGGGCGGAGGCGTGAGGCCGCGCGTCGCGTACGTCGCCGCCCACCACGGGCGCGGGCACGTCATGAGGGCCGCCGCGGTCCTCCGCCACGTCCGCGCCGAGGCCACGCTGTTCTCGTCGGCCGACCCGCCAGACCTCCCGCCGGGCGCCGCGTTCGTCCGGTTGCCCGCCGACGACCCGCGCGGCGCGGCCGACGTCCGCCCGGCCGGGCCGCTCCACTACGCGCCGGTCGGGCACGACGGGCTCCGGCGACGGATGGCGCGGCTCGCGGCGTGGGCCGCCGAGGGCCCCGGCCTCCTCGTGGCCGACGTGTCGGCGGAGGTCGCGACGTTCGGGCGGCTCCTGTCGCTCCCCGTCGTCGCCGTTCGCCAGCACGGGCGGCGGTGGGACGAGGGCCACCTCCTGGGCTATCGGCTGGCGGCCCGGCTGCTCGCCCCGTTCCCTCGCGTGCTCGACGAGCCCGACGCGCCCGCCTGGGTCCGCGCGAAGACGACGTACGCCGGCGGGTTCAGCCGCTTCGACGGGCGCTCGGTCGATGCCGTGCCGGCCCCGCGGACGGTGGTCGTGATGGGCGGGGGCGGCGCCTCCGGCCCCGACTCCGCCCCGGCCTGGACGCCCGCCGACGTCGTCGCGGCGGCCCGTGCCACCCCCGACCGGCGGTGGCGGATCCTCGGCGCCGAGACGCCTCCGGGCGCCCCGCCCAACCTCCTCGGCCTCGGGTGGATCGCCGACCCGCTCCCGGTCCTCGCGCGCGCCGGGGTCGTCGTCGCGCACGGGGGCCACAACGCCGTGATGGAGGCCGCGACGGCCGGCCGGCCACTCGTCGTAGTCCCGGCCGAGCGGCCGTTCGAGGAGCAGCGCCGGAAGGCCGCCGCGCTCGCCCGGATCGGCGCGGCGGTCGTCCGCCACCCGTGGCCCGCCCCGGCCGACTGGCCCGGCGTGCTCGCCGAGGCGAGCGCCCTCGACCCGGCGCCGCTCCGCTCGCTGAGCGACGGCCACGGCGCCCGCCGCGCCGCCGCTCTCCTCGACCGGCTGGCGACGACTGTCGCCAACGACACGCCGACCGTCCGCCCGGTCCTCGCCTAGGCCGCCTCGCGGAACGGCCGCGCCGAGGTCCGCCGCGCCGCCTCCACCTCGGCCTCGGTGGGCTCGCGGACGACCCGGGCGTGAGCGGCGTCCGGGCCCCACTCGATCAGGCCGAGGTCGGCGAAGCCCGCCAGCCAGCCGCCCATCGGCCACCAGCCCCACTTGTCGCGGAAGCGCTGGGCGTTGGCGACCGTCGCGGCGAGTTGCTGGACGGGCGGCTCGAACACGTCGTGGTGCCGGTGCGCGACGGCCGCCCCCGCCACGACCACGAGCGGGACCCCCGCCCGCTTGGCGGCCTCGGCAAAGTCCGTGTCCTCGCCCGCGTAGCCGCCGTAGCCCTCGTCGAACCCGCCGAGCCGAAGGAACGTGTCGCGCCGGACGCCGATGCACAGGCCCCACACGAGGTCGTAGCGGTCCGAGCGGGCCCACCCCTCCGCGGGCGGCGTCGGGCGCGCGGGGTGCGGCCGGCCGGCGGCGGCCGACCCGGCTACGTCAGCCGGGTCGAGCGCGGCGTCGGGCGGGAGGTAGAGGACCTCCCCGATGGTGACCGTGTCCTCGGCGGCGAGCGCGGCGTCGAAGGCCGCGAGCGCGCCCGGGAGCGGGACGCAGTCGGCGTCGAGGAACAGGAGGCGCTCGCTCGTCGCCGCCCGCGCACAGGCGTTGCGTGCCGGGCTGTATGCGATCCGCTCGCCCGAGGCGACGTCGAGAAAACGGACCGGGAACGGCGTCTCGGGCCGGCCCGGTCGGGGGTCGTCGCCGCCGCAGACGGCCACGACCACCTCGGCCGGCGGGTCGGGCGCCTCGGCGAGCGCGGCGAGGAGACCGTGGAGGTAGGCGGTCCGGTTGCGGACGAGGGTGAGGACGGAGAGCGGCACGGGCGGATCGGAAGGCGGACCGGGGGGAGACGGGCCGGTGGCGAGAGCGGGTCCGGAGCGGGCGGCAGGGAATCCCTGAGCG
>JAAXJP010000592.1:2432-3187 GCA_012269805.1 Rubrivirga sp. | reverse complement strand
GGACGGAGGGAGGGGAGGAACGGGGGCCGGCGGCGGCCCGTTGAGAACGGCCCCTCTTTCATTCCCATCTCCCCCATGGCCCGCTTTCTCTGTGCCGCCCACGCCGTCGATGGCGCCCCCCGTGCCTACGCCATCGTCGAGGTCCTCGGCGACGGCACAGCCCCGACCTACGCCGTCCGCGATCTCCGCCGCGTGACCGGCGACGACCCGCTCCGCGCCGTCCTCGACGCGATCAAGAGCGAGAAGCAGTACGCCGGGCAGACCACGCTCGTGACGTCGGGCGGCCAGAAGGTCGCCGACGCGTTCCACGAGATCGGCCCGAGCGCCGTGGCGGTCCACGTCGGCTCCGGCGACTCGGATGCCCACGACGTTCCGGCGCAGGTTCTCGTCGACACGTTCGAGCGGCTCTACCGCGACGGCGCCGTCGAGGTGCCGGGCTCGCTCGACGCGGCCTCCGAGGCCATCGACGCGATGTACGCCTCGGCCGACCTCGAGGCCGCCGCGCCCGACTCCGACCGCGACGCCGAGGGCGACCTCGACGACGACGGCACCGACGGCCCGGGCGCCGTGGTGGTCGAGCAGTCGGGGTCCGCGGCCAACACGTCCACCGAAGTCGTCAGGGCCCCGATCACGGCCGACGAGGCGAGCGCCGCGGCCGTCGACGCCCGCGACCCGCAGGCCCGCGTCGCGTCGGCGACCGGCGCCGAGGTCGACCTCGGCGACCACGAAGACGTCGCCCTCGCGCTCGCCCTCGC
>JAAXJP010000592.1:0-2422 GCA_012269805.1 Rubrivirga sp. | reverse complement strand
CCGCCCCGCCCCCCCCGCCCCCCCCGCCCCCCGCCCCCCCCCCCCCGCCGGGCCCCCCCCCCCCCCCCCCCGCGGCCCCCGCCCGCCGGGGGGGCGCGGTGCGTGCGGGACGCCCGCCTCGGTCGAGCCCCCGAGGCGGGCGGGAGCGGCTAGCCGAGCCCCGACCCAGCGGGCTCGACGGGGAACTCGGGGCGCGGGGGCGGCTTCCCGCCCGGCTGGCGGACGGCCTCCCACACGAGGTGCTGGAGGTCGGGGAGGATCAACCGATGGAGCGCGAGGTCGACGGCGGCCGTCGAGCCGGGGCAGCAGAACAGGAGCGTCTCGGGGTCGCCGTCCTGGGGCCCGTAGAGCCCGGCCGTCGCGCGGGAGAGCATCGCCGCCGCGCCGATCTGCTCGTACGACAGCATCCGGAACAGCTCGCCGAAGCCTGGCAACGGCTTCTGGATGAGACGGTCGGCGACTTCGATGGTCCGGTCGCGCCGACCGATCCCGGTCCCGCCCGTCGTGATCACGGCCTCGACGCGGCCGGCGAGGTGGAGGAGGACGGCCCGGATGGCCTCGCCGTCGTCGGGCACGATCCGGTAGAACTCGAGCGTGTGGCCGGCCTCTCGGACGCCGTCGCAGAGGAGCGTCCCGCTCGAATCGTCGGCCTCGGTGCGGGTGTCGGAGGCGGTGACGACGGCGCAGGCGACGGGCGTGTCGCGGGCGAGCGTGCGGTGGAGGTCGGCGGACATGGTGCGGGGCGCGGGGCCGCTCTCACCCCGGGCCGGCGCCGTCCGTTCCGTCTTCCCCGAACCAACGCGGGGGGTCGTAGCCGTGGCCGCCCCACGGGTTGCAGCGGAGGATCCGCCACGTGGCGAGCACCGTGCCCCGGACCGCGCCGTACTGGCGGAGGGCCTGGACCGCGTACTCCGAGCACGTCGGCGTGTAGCGGCACGAGGCCGGGAGCCACGGCGAGACGGCGCCCTGATAGAGCCGCACGAGCCCGACGAGGGCCAGGCGCGGGAGTCGCCAGACGGTGGAGAGTGCGGACACGGTGAGGGGAGGGCGTGGGGGGCCAAAGACGCGCCCCACGCCCTCGATCCTACGCGCTAGGCGTAGATCCCCCGCATCTTCAGCGCCCCGGCCACCTTCTCGATGGCGATCACGTACGCGCCGATCCGCATCGACGTGTCGTAGCGCTCGGCGGCGTCGTAGACGCGGTCGAAGGCGGCGCGCATCATTCGGTCGAGCCGGCGGTTCACGCGGTCCTTCGTCCAGAAGTAGCCCTGGCGGTCCTGGACCCACTCGAAGTAGGAGACGGTCACGCCGCCCGCGTTGGCGAGGATGTCCGGGATGACGAGGACGCCGTTCTGCTGGAGGATCTCGTCGGCGTTCGGGGTCGTGGGCCCGTTGGCGCCCTCGGCCACGATTTTGGCCTTGATCTGGCCGGCGTTCTTGGCCGTGATCTGGTTCTCCTTGGCGCACGGCGCGAGGACGTCGACGTCGAGCGTGAGGAGCTCCTCGTTGGTGATCGTCTCGGCCCCGTCGAAGCCGGCGAGCGACCGGCCGTGCTCGGCGGCGTAGGCGATGGCCGCGTCGATGTCGATCCCCTTCGGGTTGTAGTAGCCGCCGGAGACGTCGCTGACGGCGACGATCGTGCAGCCCTGCTCGCGGAGGAGCTGGGCCGCCACCGAGCCGACGTTGCCGAAGCCCTGGACGGCGACCGTGGCCTGGCCCGGCCGCATCCCGAGGCGGTCCATCGCGCCGAGCGTCGTCGTCATGACGCCGCGGCCGGTCGCCTCGCGCCGGCCCTCGGAGCCGCCGATGAGGAGCGGCTTGCCCGTCACGACGGCCGTCTCGGTCCGGCGCGCGTGCATCGAGTACGTGTCGAGCAGCCAGGCCATGACCTGCTCGTTCGTGTTCATGTCGGGCGCCGGGATGTCCTTGTCCGGCCCGAACACGTCGAGGAGGTTGGCCGTGTAGCGGCGCGTGAGCCGCTCGACCTCGCCGGGCGACATCTCGGACGGGTCGCAGCAGACGCCGCCCTTGGCCCCGCCGAACGGGACGCCGACGACGGCGCACTTCCACGTCATCCACGCGGCGAGGGCTTTGACCTCGTCGACGTGGACGTCGGGCGCGAACCGGATGCCGCCCTTCGAGGGCCCGAGCACCTCCGAGTGGATCACCCGGTACCCCTCGAACACGCGCAGCGACCCGTCGTCCATCACGACCGGGATGCTCGTGATGTGGATCCGGGTGGGTGAGCGGAGGACGTCGTAAAGGCCGGGGTCGAGCTTGAGGAGGTCGGCGGCGACGTCGAACCGCTCCATCATCGACTGGAACGGGTTTTCTTTGTCGACGGGCGGGGCGGGCTCCTGGTAGATCGCGCGCGTCTCGACGTCGCGCTTGAACGGGGTGGTCGGCATGGCGTCCCGGGAGG
>JAAXJP010000540.1 GCA_012269805.1 Rubrivirga sp. | reverse complement strand
GAGGGCTACGCCGACGTCGCCCTCCCCTTCGCTTTCCCGTTCTACGGGGACGCCAAGACGAGCGTCCGCGTCTACACGAACGGCTTCCTCACCTTCTCGTCGGTCGTCGGCAACTCCTATACGAACCCGTCGGGCTTCCCCGGCAACAGCGGCCCGACGAACATCGACGACGTGATCGCCCCGTTCTGGGAAGACCTCGACCTCAGCTCGGCCGGCGCGGTCTACACAGGGACGCTCGCCGATGGCCGGTTCGCCGTCCAGTGGGACGGTGTCCCTCGGTACGGCGACTCGGGCTCGGCGATGACGTTCCAGGCGATCCTCTCGCCGAACGGGACCATCGAGGTGCAGTACGGCACGATGACGGGCACCGTCACGAGCGCCTCAGTCGGGATCGAAAACGCGACGGCGACCGACGGCTTGGCGGTCGTGGCGAACGCGCCGTATGTGGCCTCGAACAAGGCCGTCTTGTTCTACAGCCCCGTCGTCTGGGCCTCGCTCTCTGGTGCGACGGGCGGCACGCTCGAGCCGGGCACCTCGGCCGACCTCTCCGTCGACCTCGACGCGACGGACCTTCCTGCGGGGACCTACACGGCCGAACTCGCCGTCTCGACGAACGACCCGTTGGCGCCCTCGATCACCGTCCCCGTGACGCTGACGGTCAGCGGCACCGGGACCGCCTCGCTCGTGGTCGACGGCCCGCGCGGCTCGCGCTTCCTCGGCGTCCCGTCGCCGGGCGTGACCGTCGACGACCTCGCCGGCCAGAACCTCGTCCGCGGCGTCCCGGGGTACTACCCGGCCGCGAACCCTCCCAACCTCTGGACCAGCTACGACGCCGTCGGCGCCGAGTGGGTCGTGTCCGCCGGGACCGGCGAGGTCCTCGAGCCCGGCCGCGGGTTCCGCTGGTACATGTACGACCGGAACGTGGGCAACCCCGACGTGTCCCGGTCGGTCGAGCTCCCGTTCACGCTCTCGACCGCGCTCCCGGCCAACACGGCCGACGTGACCGTCGAGCTCCAGACGGGCGGGTCCCGGTTCAACTACCTCGCCAACCCGTTCGGCGAGCCGCTCGACCTGTCGGGCATCTACTCCTGGCCCGGCGGGGACGAGATCGCTCCCAGCGCGCCGATCCACGTCTACAACCCGGTCACGCGGGCTTGGGACGACGCGCCCACCAGCCTCGCCCCGTGGGAATCGTTCCGCGTACGCGCCAAGGGGCCGAGGGTCAGCGGCGAACCGCGCGTGCTGACGATCCCGGCCTCAGCCGCCGGCGCGCCCGCCGCCCGCCACGCCGTTGACGATCGGCCCCGGCTGGCCTTCGAGCTCCGCGCGACCGACGCCGACGGTTTCCCGCTCGCCGACCGCGCGTTCACGATCGCGTTCACCGACGCCGCCGGCCCCGCCCTCGACCCCGACGACGAGCTCAAGCTCCAGCCGCCGGCCGCCGCCTACGCCCTCGTAGGCTCCCGGGTCGGTACGGCCCTCGTCGGGTTCGACGCCCGTCCGTTCGCGCGCGGGGAGGTCCCGATCGCCCTCGACGCCCGCGGCGCGTCCCAGGCGATGACGCTCGCCTGGGACGCCTCGGCCCTCCCGGCCGGGCTCCCCGTCGCGCTCGTCGACCTCGTGACGGGGGTCGAGGTCGACGTCCGAGCCCGGTCGTCGTACGCGTTCGAGGCCCCCGCCCGCCCGGCGCTCGCCGAGAGCGCCGTGCTCGGCCTCGGCGAGCTGGCCGACCCGTCGGCGGCGGCCGACCGGTTCGTCCTCCGGATCGGCGCCGCGCTGGCCGAGGCGGGGGGCGTCGACGCCGTTGAGCTGACGACGATCGCGCCGAACCCGTCGTCGTCGACGGCGCGCGTGGCGTTCGCCGTCCCAACGTGGGGACGGGCCCGGGTGTCGGTCGTCGACGTTCGGGGCCGGGAGGTCGCCGTCGTGTTCGACGGGTCGGTCGAGGCGGGCCGGCACGAGGCGGAGCTCGAGTCGTCCGGCCTCGCGGCTGGGGTGTACCTCATCCGGCTCGAAGCCGGCGGGGCCGTCGTGACCCGGCACGCCGCCGTCGTCCGATAGTCCACCCGGCCCGGCCAGCGGCGCAGGTCGCCGGCCGCACTTCGCCGGGGGCGGGCGGCGTCTTTGCGCGCGCTCCACACGGGCGCGTTGCCCGCCCCCCGGCGGCCGGCCTAGTTTGGTCGCCTGCCCGCCGAGATAGACGGCGCCTCGCCGTCGGCATGGCCCCGTAGCTCAGTTGGCAGAGCAGCTGGCTTTTAACCAGCGGGTCGTAGGTTCGAGCCCTACCGGGGTCACCGTGCGGCCACGTTCTTTCTGTCGCGCCTTCGGGCGCGAGTATTCAGCCCAGGTGGTGAAATTGGTAGACACGCCATCTTGAGGGGGTGGTGCGAGCAATCGCGTGCTGGTTCGAGTCCAGTCCTGGGCACTAAAGGGAGCGTCGGAGACGGCGCTCCCTTTTCTGTGTTCAGACACGCCACACAGCGCATCCGGCCTGGCCAAGGAACTGCCCCCGGCGCCCTCGTGCGAGGGCGGAAGGCGTGTACGGATGGGGTCAACCCCACCGCCGCGACACGGCGCGGCCGATCCGAACCGAGACCGTGAGCGCCACGACCGTCAGCGCGGCGATGGCAAGTGCGATGGCGTACATGAGGCGGGAAGCGGAGGGCCTTCACGTTAGGTCCCCGATCGCGCCCGACGCCTCGGGGAATCCCACGAGTCGACCCGGCCGAAGAACCTTACGACACCTGCCTCGCGCGGCCCACGGACGCCAAGGTCGAGCGCCCGTCTGCCAAGGCCTCTCGGAAGCGCCGGTTCCGCAACCGGGCGGTCGGCGTCAGACCGACCGACCACCACACGAGGCGGATGGCATCCGCCCCGGTGATCGCGTCCATCGTCGCATGACGGGCGAGGTCGCTCCCCACAAGGACACGGAGCCACACCGGGGGGCGACGGGGCGAGGCCTCGGGAGCACGGCGGGCCGAAGCAGCCGCACGCTGCACTGCGGAAAAGTCGATCGGAGGCCGCTCGGGCGTCTCGGAGGAGAGCAGCGTGTCGCTCATGGGGACGTAGTGGGTTCGCCTCCAACCTGCGGGCACAGGGCCCGCCCGTCCCACAGCCGCTCCCTGACGCCCCCCCGGCCCGAACCCTGACTCACCCCACTTCCGTCCCCGCCCGGATGCCAGCGCGGGCG
>JAAXJP010000735.1 GCA_012269805.1 Rubrivirga sp. | reverse complement strand
ACATAAGGGGGCAGAGTGAGGGGAGAGCGGAACCGACGCGAGAGAGCCTCATCGGGTGACCTCCTCGACGCGCGTCGTGGACATCGCCTCCCCGTCCGGCTCCCGCGTGACGCGGAGCCGGATGCCCGCCTCACGGTTGCTGGCGCGGACGGCGTCGAGGACGAGCGGGGTCGCCGTGGGGTCGAGGGGGGCGACACGACCGTCCTCCGAGACGAGGCCGAACCCGCTCTCGACACAGTGCCCTCTGAGCGCGCACGCCTGCGTGTGCCGCCGGGCGCGCTCGGCGTACTCGTCGGCCGGGTACTTCCGCAGGCGGATGAGGTCCACGACGTAGCCCTCGAGAGTCGCTGTGTCGGTCACGGTTCTGTGGGACGTTGGAGACTGAGAGCGGGCTGCCCCGGCGGCACCTCGGCGACGGCCACGGCGTAGGGCACCCCGCGCATGGGTAATGGCGTCCTGAGCGCATCGACCACCACCTCGCTCAGCGGGAGGCGCGCGGTGTCCGGCGGCACAGGTTCGGTCTGCGGCGCCGAGGCCGCCCCCAACATCGCGGCGGCGAACGCCACGGCGGCGCGCACCCCCATCGGCAGCCGGCTCGGGACGGTGCGGACCGCCTCGGCGAACGCTCGGGCGAGGCGGCTCGTCATTCGGTACCGGGGGAGTAAGGGAGGCCGTAGCCCGTGATGAGGCGCTCCAGCGTGCCGTCGGCGTCGAGCGCGGCGATGGCCGCGTCGAGTTCGGTGCGCAAGGCGGTGTCCCCGGCGGGGACCGCGAGGGCGAAGTGCCAGCGGTCCGGCGACTCGAACTCAGCGGCGACCACGACGTCGTCGCGCTCCCGGAGCGACCACGCCGTGACCGGCCCCCAGAGGTAGCCGTACGCCGCGCGGCCGTCGGCCACGGCCTCGATCACGGCGTCGCGGTCGAAGAGGACGTGGACGGGCTGCCCGCGTTGGCGGAGCGTGTAGGTCACGACGGACTCGCCCTCGACGCCGATCCGGGTGTCGGGGACCTCGTCGAACGAGCGGACCGGCGGCGCCTCGGGGCGGCGGACGAGGAGGTAGCCGGTCTGGTAATACGGCCGCGTGAGCGCCAGCCCCGTGAGGTCCGGCGGGCCGGCCATCGGGCCGGGGTCCACGATCACGCCGAGCGCCGCGTCGCAGCGCCCCGCGCGGACGGCCTCCTCGAAGGCCTCCTCGGAGCCGAGCCACGTGAACCGGGCCCCGGCCCCGAGCCGCTCGGCGAGGGCGCGGGCGATCTCGACCTCGTAGCCCCGCGGCGCGCCGTACTCGGCCGACATCGGGAGGCTCGCCGCGCTGGCGCAGAACGTCACGGCGTCCTGTGCCGACGATGTGGGCAGGAGCACCAGCGCGGCGATAGCGGTGAGGAAACGGGTCGGTAGCTTCAGCTTCATGGCGTGGCGGTTACGGGAGGGCGTAGACGACGAGCAGGTGCCCGCGCGGGCGGTCGGCGAGGCCCGGGGCATAGCCGTTGATCCAGCCGCCCCAGCCGACGGGGATCGCCACGTACTGCTTCCCGTCCACGGCGTAGGTCATCGGCCCGGCGGCGTGCACGCCCATCGGGGCCTCGTGCGTCCACACGTCCTCGCCCGTGCGGGCGTCGGTGGCGTGGAGCGTCCCCGTGGCCTCGCCCCAGAAGACGAGCCCGCCGGCCGTGGCGAGGGCGCCGGCGGCCACGGGGTGCTCGGTCCGGACCTCCCACGCCGTCTCGCCCGTCGCCGCGTCGAGGGCGCGGAGGAACCCGTGCGACTCGCCCGGCCCCATCGCCGCCGCGTCGGCCGCGCTGCCCCAGAACGGGAGGCCGGCACGGTAGAACGCCTGCCCGGCGCGGAAGACGGCGCAGTTCTCGATGACCGGGAGGTAGACCCTCTCGGTCTCGGGCGAGAACGCCATGTGCATCCACTCCTTCGCCCCCGCCGGGCCGGGGCAGACGGGCTCGAAGGCCGAGGTCAGCTCGGCCGGGGGGTTCACGTTCGGGCGGCCCGTCTTGGGGTCGAGCCCCGTCGTCCACGAGACGCGCGCGAACGGCGTGCCCACCAGGAACGAGCCGTCGGTGCGGTCGAGGACGTAGTAGTGGCCGTTCTTGTCGGCGTGGAGGAGCGCCCGCGTCGGGCGGCCGCCCACGGTGAGGTCGGCGAGGACGAGCTCGTTGACGCCGTCGTAGTCCCAGACGTCGTGGGGGGTGAACTGGAAGTGCCACCGGAGCTCGCCCGTGTCGGGGTCGAGGGCGACGACGGAGTCGGTGTAGAGGTTGTCGCCGGGGCGGACCTCGCCGTTGAAGTCGGGGCCGGGGTTGCCGACGGGCCAGTAGAGCAGGTCGAGCTCGGGGTCGTAGGAGCCGGTGACCCACGTGGCGCCCCCGCCGGTCCTCCAGGTCGGGAGGTCCCCCTCCCACGTCTCGCTGCCGGGCTGGCCGGGCTCGGGGACGGTCCAGAACCGCCAGGCCCGCTCGCCCGTCTGCGCGTCGAAGGCGTCGAGGAAGCCGCGGATCCCGTACTCACCGCCGGAGATGCCCGAGACCACCATGCCCTTGACGAAGAGCGGGGCCACGGTCGCCGTGTAGCCGTCGCGGTAGTCGGCGAGCGTCCGCTCCCAGACGGTCTCGCCGGTCTGGGCGTCGAGGGCGAGGAGGCGGGCGTCGAGCGTGGTGAAGAAGACGAGGCCGTCGCCGAGGGCGACGCCGCGGTTGACCCAGTCGCAGCAGGCGGCGACGTCGTCGGGGATCCGCTCGGCGTGGTGCCACTTCTCCTGGCCCGTCGCGGCGTCGACGGCGTAGACGGCCGTGTGCCCGCCCGTCGTGAAGTACATCACGCCGTCGGCGACGAGCGGCGTCGCCTCGAAGGCGTGGGGGACGGGGAGGGCCATCCGCCAGGCCTCTTCGAGGTCGGCGGCGTTCGCCGTGGTGATCTGGTCGAGGCGGCTGTAGCGCTGGGCGTCGTAGCCGCCGTGGTACGTGAGCCAGTTCTCGGGCTCGGCGGCCGGCGCGCGGGCGATCCGCTCGGTCGTGACGGCCGCGGCGGGGTTCGCCGGGAGGGTTTGGCGGACGACGAGCCCCGCGCCGCCATCGGTAGACGGCGGCGGGCTGTCGGCGGGCTCGGCGACGGAGCCCGCCTGCGCCCACGCGGGGCCGGAGGCCAGTGCGAAGAGGGTGAGCAGGGCGGCGTGTCTGCTAAGGG
>JAAXJP010000550.1 GCA_012269805.1 Rubrivirga sp. | reverse complement strand
GTACGGGTACTGGTTGGCGTGGTTGTCCGGGAAGCCCTGGTAGAACGTCCGGTCGGCAAAGTTGCCCTGGCCGGCGGACGGCAGACGGAGCGCCTCCATCTGGACGTCGAGGAACTCGGCGCCCATCCGGCCGCCGCCCTCGGGCGTCTTCTCGACGGTCTGCCCGTTCTGGCGCCAGCCGCCGTAGAGCATGAGCACGTTGTTCGTGCCCGGCGCGCCGGCGTTCGAGTGGATCGAGTGGAAGAAGTCGGCCGCGAGCGCGTTGGCGCGGTCGGTCCGCTGGCTGAGGCTGACCTGCTGGGAGTCGCTGGTTCGGGAGGTGTAGACCGTGTCGATGTCGGTCCGCTCGAGGAGCATGTCGCGGAGCGCGAGGCTCACGCGGAGGACCTTCTCGGCCTCGGAGTAGCCGAAGATCCCTTGGTTCTCGGTCTGGCTGTGGCCGGGATCGAGGAAGAGCTCCCAGTCGGCGAGGCCGGTGACCGGCTGGGCGGAGAGGGACGGGGCGAGGAGGAGGGCGAGGAGCCCGAGAGTCAAAACGCGGGGCATCGGGCTACTCGGCGATCGGGAGGAGGAACAGGGCGTCGCCGTCGTCGAAGGCGATGCGGGTGCCGTCGGGCGACCACGAGGGGTTCATCTCGAGGCGGTCGGGCGTGGCCGTGAGGGGGACGCGCGCCGAGCCGTCGGCGCGGACGGCGACGATCTCGGAGGCCGTGTAGTCGTGGCCGTCGTCCTCGGCCACCATGACGGCGATCCACTGGCCGTCGGGCGACCACGACGGCCGCGAGCCGGCGCCGAGGTCGATCAGGTCGGAGCCGTCGGCGTCCATCACGTAGAGGCCGCCGCCGTAGGCCTCGAACGCGACGCGCGCGCCGTCGGGCGACGGCGTGACGTTGAGGAGCTCCGTGCCGCCGAGCGGCGCGAGCGTCCGGACGCTGCCCGAGGCGGGCGTGGCGACGGCGAGGCCGCCGTCGAGGCGGCCGAGCGCGACGGGCTCGGCGGGTGCGGGCACGCGCGCCTCGGCGTCGGCCGGGAGCACGTCGAGGCCGCCGGAGCCGAGGGCGACCACGTGGCCGGCGCCGGCCCAGCGCGGGAGCCCGGGAGGCGTCGTCCGCCAGTCGGTGAGGGTCGCGACCGACCCGTCGAGGCCGAGCACCTCGATCGCGGCGAGCCGCTGGACGCCGTCCATCTGCGCCGACCGGACGGCGATCGACCGGCCGTCGGGCGCCCACGCGAAGCCGAAGCCGGCCGCGGGCGCGTCGGTGAGGGGGCGGGCGCCCTGGCCGTCGGCGCCGACGACCCAGAGGCCGGCGTAGCGGGCGCGCGTAAAGGCGAGGGCGGACCCGTCGGGCGACCAGGCGGGGTGGAGGGCCGGCGCGCCGTCGGCCACGAGGCGGACGGGCGGGCCGCTGGCCCGGAGGCTCTGCGCGCCGACCGGGACGGCGAGGCAGACGAGAAGGGCGGCGAGAGCGATGCGCATACGGTGGGATCGAGGGGGGCGTCCAAGGTAGGCCCAGGCCCAACCCGCCGACGCCCGATCCGGCGCACCGCCCGCTGCCCCCTCCCGACGGTCGGAGCCGATGCGTCAATGGCTCCGCGCGCCGGCGGGGCCTCCCGTCCCCACGCCGAAACGGGCCCGCCCGAGGGCGCTACGCCCCCTCCAGCTCCGCCTCGAGTTGCTGCTTGCGCACGAGCGTCGCGTAGGCCCCACCGGCCGCGACCAGCTCGGCGTGCGTCCCGCGCTCGGCCACGCGGCCCTCGTCCAAGACGAGGATCTGGTCGGCGTCCTGGACCGCCGAGACGCGGTGGCTCACGACCACGACCGTCCGCTGTCCAAACTGGGCACGGAGGTTCTCGAGGATCGTCGCCTCCGTCCGCGTGTCGACGGCCGAGAGGGCGTCGTCGAACAGCAAGATCGGGGCGCGGCGGATGAGGGCGCGGGCGATCGCCGTCCGCTGCTTCTGGCCGCCCGAGAGCGTGATCCCACGCTCGCCGACGCGGGTCTCGAAGCCCTTCGGGAAGTCCTCGACGTTGGCGAGGAGGTCGGCCTCGCGGGCCGCCTCCGAGATCTCCGCGTCGTCCGCCTCGGGCACGCCGAAGGCGATGTTGTTGCCGACGGTGTCCGAGAACAGGAAGACTTCCTGGGGGACGTAGCCGATGGCCGCGCGGAGCGTGTGGAGCGGGATCTCGCGGAGGTCGCGCCCGTCGACGCGGACGGCGCCCTCGGTCGGGTCCATGAGCCGCGGGATCAGTTCGACGAGCGTCGACTTGCCCGCGCCCGTCCGCCCCACGATGCCGACGGACGTGCCGGCCGGGACGTCGAACGAGACGCCGTCGAGCACGGCCGGGCCGCCCGGCGTGTAGCGGTACGTCACGCCGTCGAACGTGAGCCGGCCCTCGACGTCGTCGACCTCGGCGATCTCGTCGGCGTCGGCCACGCCCGGCTCGGTGTCGAGGATCTCCGCGATGCGCGCCATCGACGCCGAGGCCTGCTGGACCATCGAGACCACGTACCCGAACGACGCGACGGGCCACGTCAGGTTGGCCACGTAGATGATGAACTCGGCGATGTTGCCGAGCGAGAGCTGCCCCGCGATCACGAGCCGCCCCCCCACGCCGACGACGAGGACCGTGCTCAGCCCGATGAGGATGAGCAGGACCGGCCGGAACGCGGCGTCGACGAGGGCGAGGTCGAGCGCGCGGCCCTGGTAGTCCTCGCTCGCGTCGTCGATCCGGCGGCCCCACGTCTCCTCTTGCGTGTACGCCTTGACCACGCGGATCCCGCTCAGCGCCTCCTGCACGCGGCTCGTCAGGCCCGAATACGCCTTCTGCTGGCGATCGGTGCGGACATGGACCAGCTTGCTCACGAAAAAGACCGACACGGCGAGGATCGGCATCGGGAGGATGGCCCAGAACGTGAGCGTCGGCGAGATGGCGAGCATGAACGTCAGCGCCATCACGATGGCCGCGACGGCCCGCGCGAGGTACATCAGCGCCGGGCCCACGTAGCGGCGGACCTTCTCGACGTCGCTCGTCGCGCGCGTCATCACGTCGCCCGTGGCGAAGCGGTGGTAGAAGCCGCCCGAGAGCGTCTGGAGGTGGGCGTAGAGCCGGTTCCGGAGGTCGAACTCGATGTTCCGGCTGGCGACCACGACGAGCCGCCGCATCAAGAACATGAACAGGCCCGAGAGGAGCGC
>JAAXJP010000140.1 GCA_012269805.1 Rubrivirga sp. | reverse complement strand
CACCTCAAGGGCTCGATCCAGGAGGTCGCTCGGCTGACCGAGGAGAACGAGCGGCTCCGCAGCTAGGCCCGCCCCCGCGGGTCCTCTGACCGAGCGGCCGAGGCGGGCCGGGCTAGATCAGCGCGCCGATCAGGGCGAAGCCCACGATGGCGACGGTCCCCGCCAGGAGCGCGTAGGGCAGCTGCGTCCGGACGTGCGAGATGTGGTCGGTGGCCGCGGCCAGCGACGAGACGATCGTCGTGTCGGAGATGGGCGACGAGTGGTCGCCGAAGATGCCGCCGGCCAGCGACGCGGCCAGGAACGGCGCCAGCGGCAGGCCGAGCGCGGCGGCGGCCGGGACGGCGATCGGGATCATGATGGCGAACGTGCCCCAGCTCGTCCCGGTCGAGAACGCGACGAAGGCGCCCGTGACGAACACGAGCGGGAGGAGCAGCGCCGGCCCCACGCCCGCCTCGGCGACGCCGCTCGCGACGTAGACGCCGGCCCCCAGCTCGCGCGTGATGCTGCCGAGCGCGAGGGCGAGGAGGAGCACGAGGGCCATCCCGAGCATCCCGCCCGCGCCCTTCAGCCCGGTCGTCGTCAGCTGCTCGACCGTCATCCCGCGCTGGGCGAGCATCAGGATCCACGCCACGAGGAGCCCGCTCAGGACGGCCCACAGGACGCTCGTCGAGCCCGACCCGTCGAGAAGGTTGCCGCCGCCCGTGATGAGGAGGCCGACGGGCATCATCACGACCATCACGCCGAGCGGGACCAGCATGTTGACGAGGCGCGGCGGGATCGCCCCGATCGGCTCCGGCACGAGGGCCGACTCGTCGACGTCGGGCGCGGCGGCGGGGTCGAACAGCTCGCCCCGTCGGGCGCGCTCCTCGGCCCGCTTCATCGGCCCCCACGCCCAGCCCGTCACGGCCACGACCCCGGCCAGGACCACGGCCGTGAGCGCGTAGATGTTGTACGGGATCGACTGGACGAACAGCCGGAGCGGCTCCTCGACGCCCTGCTCGTTGAGGAGGCCGAGGATGTAGGCGCCCCACGCGTTGAGCGGGATGAGGATGCACACGGCCGCGCTCGTCGAGTCGATAAGGTAGGCCAGCATCTCGCGGCTGCTCCGCTGGCGGTCGAACAGCGGGCGGCTCACGGCGCCGGCCACGAGGACCGTGATGTTCGACTCGATAAAGATGACGAGGCCGACCAGGAACGACAGCAGCCGCGCCCCGCGCTTCGACGAGGCCCAGCCCCGCCGCTCCAGCGACTCGATAAAGCCGCGGACGCCGCCCGACGCCTCGACCGTCGCGATGAGCGCGCCGATGACGAGCGTGAACAGGAGCACGCGCGTGTTGCCGGCGTCCCCGAACACGCCCACGGCTCCCTCGATGGCGCCGCCGAGGCCGGCCAGGGGGTTCCAGCCGGCCAGGATCGTGTAGCCCAGCCACACGCCGGCCCCGAGCGAGAGGTACACCTGCCGCGTCCCGATCGCGAGCCCGATGGCGAGGATCGGCGGGAGGAGGCTGGTCCAGGTCGGGTCGATCTCGGGCGGCATCGGCGGGGCGGGGGGACGCCGGATGGTACCCACACCGCCGGCCAGACTGCGCCGACCGGTCGTTCCGGCGCCGCGCCGCGCGGGCGGCGTGACCCTCTGCGGGTCTGGCTCGCGAAGGGACGACCGTCCACTCTCCCCTCCCTCGATGCCCGACCCCGGATCTCCCATCTCCCGCCGCGAGAGCCTCAAGAAGGCCGCCGGCGCCCTCGCCCTCAGCCTCGGGGCGCCCGCCGCCCTCGCTGCCGACGACTCCGACACGGCGCTCCGCCACTGGAAGATGTCGTTCTACAAAGACTCGCTCAGCGGCGACCCCATCGGGTCGGTCGAGCTCCCCCACGACCTCGCCGACAAGCTCTCGGAAGACGGCCTCATCATCGTCAAGGGGATCAAGTTTGACCGGCTCGATGTCCGGTCGTCGCAGAGCTTCGACGTCCGCCCGGCCCGGTAGTGGACGAGCACGGGATGCACCTGCTCCCGGTCGTCCACGACCGGGAGACCGCGTTCGCGTACGACTGCCACGGGTGCGGCCGGTGCTGCCGCCACAAGGCGATCCGCGTCAGCCCCTACGAGGTCGCCCGACTGGCGGAGGTCCTCGGCACGACCACGAGCGACGTGCTGGGCCGCTGGGTCGACCTCGACACGAACACGCTCCACCAGCGCGACGGCGGCTGGTGCGTGTTCTACGACGGCGGCTGCTCGGTGCACCCGGGCCGCCCGCTGGCGTGCCGCTTCTACCCGCTCGGCTGGAACGCCAAGACCGATGGCACCGAGGCCATCCTCCAGCTGAGCCCGCACCCGGAGTCGGGGGGCGTCTATGGCACCGACGGGACGGTGGGCGCCTACCTCACGTCGCAGGAGACGGCGCCCTACGAGCGGGCCTCGTGGCGCTACTCGGTGGTCCTGCAGCGCCTCCGGGCGGCCCTCGACGCGGACGGTCCCGATCCCGGCGAGCCGCCGCCGATCTTCGACCTCGACGCCGCGCTGGCCGAGGCGGGCGGGCCCATCCCGGACGGCGTCGAGGCCCGCGTCGACCGGCACCTCGCCCTGCTCCACGAGTGGCTCGACGCGGCCGGCGCTCCCCGGATCGAGGCCTTGCCAGGCCAAGACAAGGAAAAACAGGGCGCGACGGCGTGACCTGGCGGGCGGACCGGGCGGCCCAGGGAGTGCTCACACCGCTCCCCCTGGCCATGCGCTTTCTGCTCCTCCTCGCGGCCCTGCTCGCCTCGGTCGCCGTCTCAGCTCAGCCGTCCGTCACCGTCTCCGGCTTCGCCGCCGTCCCCCAGGGCTCCTTCGCCGACGCGCTCGGGACGGCCGGCGGCGGGCTCGCCGTCGGCGCGATCTACAGCGTCCCGGGATCGCCCGTCGCCGTCGGCCTCGAAGGAACGGCCGCGATCTACGGCTACGAGCGCCGCAACGTCCCCCTCTCCCTCACCATCCCCGACGTCCGCGTCGGCGTGACGACGTCGAACAACTTCGCACAAGGGTTGGCGGTCCTCCGGCTCCAGGTGCCGCGCGGCGCCGTCCGCCCGTACCTCGACGGCGTGGCCGGCGTGACGTACCTGTTCACCGAGACGAGCGTCGGCGACGACGATTACTACAGCGACTACGGCGAGCCGCTCTCGTCGGTCAACTACGACGACGTGGCGTTCACGACCGGCGCCGGCGTCGGCGTCCAGGTCCGCCTCGGATCGTTCGACACGGACGAGGGCCGGCCTGGGACGGTCGCGCTCGACGCCCGCGTCCGCTACCTCTCGGGCACGGAGGCCACGTTCCTCGGCCGCGGCGACATCGAGCGGTACCGCGACGGGACGATCGCCCTAACCCCGCGCCGCTCGCGGACGGACTTCCTCGCGCCGCACCTCGGCGTGACGTTCTCGTTCTAGACCGCCCGAACGACACGTGCGCGGGCTGTTCCTCTCCGTCCTGCTCCTCTCGACAGCCGCGGCCCAGCCATCGGTGTCGTTGGCGGGCGTCGCGGCCGTCCCTCGCGGCGCGTTCGCGGAGGGCGCCAGCCCGGCGGGCGGCGTGAGCGTCGGGGCGTACGTCGCCGTGCCTCGAGTGCCCGTCTCCGTCGGGATCGAGGGGATGGCCGCCCTTTGGGGGTCCGACTGGCGGATGGTGCCGGCCGGCGCGGGACGGGCCGCCGTGACGACGACGAGCGGGCTCGCGCAGGGCCTCGCGGTCCTTCGGCTGCAGCGCCCTCGCGGCGTCGTCCGCCCCTACCTCGACGCGGTCGCGGGCGTGACCTACGTCGCGACCACCTCCGGACCGGACGATGGCCCAGCCGTCGGTGGCGGCGAAGGAGAAACCGGCGCTCGGTCCTGCGCCCCGATGCTTTCATGCGCGCCCGAGCGCGTCATCCCGGCCTCGGTCGCGTTCGGCGACGCGGCGGGATTGGCGGGGATCGGCGTCGGCGTCCAGGTCGGAGTCGGTCGGGGCGGTCTGAGGCGGACGCCGCGCGTTGCCCTCGACGCGCGCGTCCGGGTCCTGGCGGGGGCCGAAGCCGAGTACCTCGGCACGGATGGCGTCGTCCACTACGGCGATGGGACGGCCGGCCTCCTCGTGTGGCGCTCGCGGACGGACCTGATCATCCCCCACCTTGGCGTCACGGTCTCCCTCTAGCCGCGTCCGCCTCGATGTCGAGGCGGAGGGAGTCGGGACCGGGACGGGCGTGCTCCCTGAAGCGTCCGTGAGGGGCCGAACCTCGCGCGCGCCCTTTCGTGGAACGGGCCCCGATCCCGCAGCGACATGGCCGAAGTCCCGACTCAGACCGACACCGTCCGGCTCCAGGTGGCCGGCGCCCAGAACCCCGACTTCGGCAAGAGCATCGCCCGGCTGAGTCAGGAGGCGCTGAGCCAACTCGGCATCTCGCCCGGCGCGATCGTCGAGCTCCGCGGGCCCAAGAACGCGACGGCCGCCATCGCCTTCCCGCCCTACCCCGCCGACGCCGGGCTCGGGATCATCCGCCTCGACGGCCTCGTCCGCGCGAATGCCGGCGTGTCGATGGGCGACCACGTCGAGGTCGCCGTCGCGCGCGTCCAGCCGGCCCAGAAGGTGACGCTGGCGCCGGCCCAGCCGGGCGTCCGCCTCCAGGGCCGCGGGCAGGCCCTCCTCCGAACGCTCCTCGGCCGCCCGCTGGTGACCGGCGACACCGTCTCGACGAGCGTCTACCGCAGCCAGCCCGGCCCGCAGGACGGGATCCCCGGCCTCCCGCCCGAGGTCGCGCAGCGCCTGTTCGGCCAGCAGCGCGCGTTCGGGCTCCAGGAGATCCGGCTCATCGTGACGAGCACGGGCCCGCGCGGGATCGTCCAGGTCACGGAGCAGACCGAGATCGAGCTCCTCCCCGAGTACCAGGAGCCGAGCGACGGCGAGCCGCCCATCGGGATCACCTACGACGACATCGGCGGCCTCGGCGACACCGTGGACCAGGTCCGCGAGATGATCGAGCTCCCGCTGAAGCACCCCGAGCTGTTCGCCCGGCTCGGCATCGACCCGCCGAAGGGCGTCCTTCTGTACGGCCCGCCCGGGACCGGCAAGACGCTCCTCGCGCGCGCCGTGGCCAACGAGACGAACGCCCACTTCTCCGTCATCAACGGGCCCGAGATCATGGGCCGGTACTACGGCGAGAGCGAGGGCCGCCTCCGCGAGGTGTTCGAGGAGGCCGCGGCCCAGGCGCCGGCCATCATCTTCATCGACGAGATCGACTCGATCGCGCCGGCCCGCGACGAGACCGGCGAGGCCGAGCGCCGCGTGGTCGCCCAGCTCCTGACCCTCCTCGACGGGCTCGAAGCGCGCGGCAACGTCGTCGTGATCGGCGCGACCAACCGGCCCGACGCCATCGACGAGGCGCTCCGCCGGCCGGGTCGGTTCGACCGCGAGATCGTGATCGGCGTGCCGGACACGCCGGGTCGCCGCGAGATCCTCAACATCCACACCCGCGGGATGCCGCTCGCCGAGGGCGTCGACCTCGACACGCTCGCCCGCACGACCTACGGGTTCGTCGGGGCTGACCTGGGCGCGCTGGCGCGCGAGGCGGCCATCTCGGCCCTGCGACGCGTCCTCCCGAGCCTCGACCTGGAGCTGGACGAGATCCCGTCCGACGTGCTCGACGACCTCGTCGTCAAGCCGGAGGACTTCGACGACGCCATCAAGCGGGTTCAGCCGAGCGCGCTCCGCGAGATCCAGATCCAGGTCCCGAACGTGGGCTGGGACGACATCGGCGGGCTGGAGGAGACGAAGCAGCAGCTCCAGGAGGGCATCGAGCTCCCGCTCAAGCACCCCGACGCGTTCCGCCGGCTCGGCATCCGCCAGGCCCGCGGGTTCCTCCTGTTCGGCCCGCCCGGGAACGGGAAGACGCTCCTCGCCAAGGCCGTCGCCCGCGAGGCCGAGGCCAACTTTATCGCGACAAAGTCGAGCGACCTCCTGAGCAAGTGGGTCGGCGAGTCCGAAAAGCAGGTCTCCAAGCTCTTCAAGCGCGCCCGCCAGGTCTCGCCGACGGTCATCTTCATCGACGAGATCGACGCCCTGGCGCCGGCCCGCGGCGGCTCGTTCGGCGACTCGAACGTGACCGAGCGCGTGGTCAACACGCTGCTCGCGGAGATGGACGGGCTGGAGGAGCTCCAGGGCGTCGTCGTCGTCGGCGCGACGAACCGGCCGACGCTCCTCGACCCGGCGCTCCTCCGCCCGGGCCGGTTCGACGAGATCGTCTACGTGCCCGTGCCCGACGCCGAGGGCCGCCGCCGGATCCTCGACATCCAGACCGGCGGGATGCCGCTCGCCGACGACGTCGACCTCGGCGCGCTCGCCGACCAGACCGAGCGGTTCTCCGGAGCCGACCTCGAGAACCTCGTCCGGAAGGCCGGCCTCCTGGCGCTCCGCGCGAACCTCGACACCGAGACCGTCACGGCCGACGACTTCGAGCGGGCGCTGGAGGACACGCGGCCGAGTGTGACGCCGGAGGTCGAGAAGGAGTACGAGCGGATGCGGAAGCAACTCAAGCAGGAGGACCCGCGCTCGCGGTCGATCGGCTTCCAGATCGCGCCGACGAACGGCGACGGCAGCGCCTGACCGTGACGCGACAGCGCGGCCGCCCCTCCCGCCTCGGGCCCGCCTCGGGCCCTCCGCGGGGAGCCCGAGGCGGACGACGTGAGCCGGTCGGGCTGAGGATTCCGCTTATGGGGGGGACCCCCTTCCCCTCGCTCATGCGCGTCTTGCTCCTCGCCGCCCTCCTCGCCCCGACCGCTGCGGCCCAGACCACGTTCACCGTCACCACGACGAACCCCAGTGGGACGGGCTCGCTCCTCCAGGCCATCTTCGACGCCAACAACCAACGGAACGGAAGCGCCCCGGACACCATCGCGTTCGCCATTCCGGGCGACGGGCCCCACACGATCCGACCGTCGTCGGAGCTCCCGGCCCTTATCGAGGCCGTCGTGATCGACGGGCTCACCCAGCCCGGCGCCGACTGCTCGACGTGGCCGGCCACGCTCATGATCGAGCTCGACGGCCGGAACGCCGGGAGCAGCTCGGACGGCCTCGTGTTCGAGATCGGCGGCGGGTCGACCGTTCGCGGCCTCGTCATCAACCGGTTCGGCGACGACGGGATCGACGTGGAAGGCGAGGGCGGCAACACGTTCGAGTGCAACTACGTCGGGACGGACGTGGCGGGGCTGGTGGCCCGCCCGAACCAAGACGACGGGATCACGATCGAGTCGTTCGACAACGTCGTCGGGGGAGCCTCCCCGTCGGCCCGCAACGTTCTGTCCGGGAACGGGCAGGACGGCATCGAGCTCGATGCGTTCGACTTCGAGGCCGGCCGGAACACGGTCCAGGGCAACTACATCGGCGTGGCCGCCGACGGCGTGAGCCCGCTCGGCAACGGCGACGACGGCGTCGAGGCCGACGACGGGGCGACCGACACCCTCGTCGGCGGGACCGGCCCGGGCGAGGGGAACGTGATCGCTTACAACGGCGACAACGGCGTACAGGTCGACGGCGCCTCGTCCGTCCGCAACGCGGTCCTCGGCAACGCCATCTTCGGCAACACCGACCGGGGGATCGAGCTCCAGGAGACCACGGGAGGGGGGCAGACGCCCAACGACCCGGGCGACGGTGACGACGGGCCCAACGGGTTCCAGAACTATCCGGTCCTCGACGCGGCCACGACCTTCGCGAACACGGGCACGACGACGGTCGAGGGCACGCTCGACTCGGCCCCGAACGCGACGTTCCGCGTCGAGCTGTTCGCCAGCGAGGTGCTCGACGCCGACGGCTTCGGCGAGGGCGAGGTGTTCGTCGGCGCCGTCGACGTCACCACGGACGCCGGCGGCGACGCCGCGTTCTCGGTGGAGCTCGCAGAGCCGGTCGAGGCCGACCTCTTCCTCACGGCCACAGCGACCGACGCCGACGGCAACACGAGCGAGTTCGGCGAGGGGATCGAGGTCGACTTCCTCGACAACGTGTCGGCGGAGGACGGGCCGGGCTCCGCGCTGGCGCTCGCGCTCGCCCCGAACCCGGCCACCGCCGACGTGGCCGTCTCGTTCGACCTCGCGCAGACGGGGGCGGTGGAGGTCGCCGTCGTCGACCTGCTCGGTCGCGTCGTCCGCCGGTTCTCGGGCGCGCGGGCCGCGGGGCCGCACGGGGTGCGCGTGCCGCTCGGGGGCCTGCCGGCGGGTCTCTACGTCGTCCGGGTGTCCACGGCGGAGGCGACCGCGGCGCTCCCGCTCACGGTCGCGCGCTGACCCGGCCCGCCCCGGCGCCTCTTCCCCGGAGTCTTCGTGAGATCGCCGAGGCGGGCACCGCTGGGCGCGTTCGTACGTTGGACCCCCATGCGCCGCGCCCCCGCCCTGCTCCTGCTCGCCGTGCTCCTCGCGGGGCTCGGCGCGTCGACCGTCCACGGGGCGGCGCACGCGGTCGAGTGGGCGGAGGCCCAGCAGTCGCACGCGGCGGATCACCACTCGGACGACGCCGACCACGTGTCGACGCCGTGCGCGGGCGGCGACGTCCACGCCCTCGGCTGCGCCGTCTGCGCCGGCCTCGGCGGCGTGATCGCCGAGGCCCGCCGGGCCACGCCGGCCGACACCGACGTCGAGACGCCGGCCGATGTGGTCGAGGCCCTCGTCGATTTTCGCCGGGCGGTCGCCCCGGCCCGAGGCCCCCCCGCTGTCGCCTAGCGCTGCCCCCGGGCAGCCGTTCGTCCGGCGCGCGTGCGCCGGCCCTGGCTCCGACCGCGCGTCTGCGGTCCTGCGACAGCATCGATGACCTCCCCCCGCTTTCTCCTGGCGGTCGCGTTTGCCTTGATCGGCACCGCGGCTTCCGCCCAGTCCCTCTCCGGCCGTGTGACCGACGCGGCGACAGGCGACCCGCTCCCCGGCGCCGCCGTCCGCCTGCCCGCACTCGACCGCGCGGCGGCCGCCGACACGGACGGGCGGTTTACCCTTTCCGACCTGCCCACCGACACGGCGACCGTCGTCGTGAGCTTCGTCGGCTACGAGACGTTCCGCGACGTCGTGGACCTGTCGCGGACGGCGCCGCTCGACGTCCGCCTCGCGCCGGTCGAGGACGTGCTCGGCGAGGTCGAGGTCACGGCCGACGAGGCGCAGGAGCGGCTCGGGCGCGACACGCGCGCCGTCGACGTGCTCGACGCCGAGGACCTCGAGGAGCTCCGCGGCGCCTCGCTCGGCGAGACGCTCGCCCAGCTCAACGGCGTCACGTCGCTCTCGACCGGCCCGACGATCCAGAAGCCCGTCGTCCGCGGGCTCCACTCCGACCGCGTGCTGATCCTCGAGAACGGGGTCCGGCAGGAGGGCCAGCAGTGGGGCGGCGAGCACGCGCCCGAGATCGACCCGTTCGCGGCCGGGCGGATCGAGGTGGTCAAGGGCGCGGCCGGCGTCGAGTACGGGGCGGGCGCCATCGGCGGCGTCGTCCGGATCGACGACCCCGACCTCGTCTTCGAGCCGGGCCTCGGTGGCGACCTCTCGTTCCAGGCGTTCTCGAACAGCGGCCAGGCGGCGGGCTCGGCCGTGATCGAGGGCGCCTCGGAGGCGCTGCCCGGCTTCGCGTGGCGGCTCCAGGGCTCGCTCCGCCGCGCCGGCGACGCACGGACGCCCGACGTCGTCATCCGGAACTCGGCGTTCGCCGAGGCCGCCGGGCACCTCACGCTGGGCTACCGCCGCGGCCCGCTCGAGGTCGACGGGCACCTCCGCCGGTACGCCACCGAGCTCGGGATTTACAAGGGTTCGCACTTCGGCAACCAGCGCAACCTCGAGGCGATCATCGCGCGCGGCGGCCCGGACCCCGATTGGGACTACCGGTTCTCGTACGAGATCGAGGCGCCCAAGCAGGTCGTGACGCACGACGTGGCGAGCCTCCACGCCCACACCACGTTCGGCGACGGGCACCACGTCGACGCGCAGTACGCCGTCCAGAACAACCGCCGCCAGGAGTTCGACGCGCACGGGCGGTTCGAGGAGGCGCCGGGCGAAGAGCCCTCGTTCGACCTCTCGCTCCTCACGCAGTCGCTTGACGTTAAGGTCGAGCCGAACCTGTCGGACCGGGCGCGGCTCGTGCTCGGACTCCAGGCGCGGACGCAGGCCAACCGGAATGGCGAGGCGGGCTTCCTCGTCCCCAACTTCCGGGCCTACGACGGCGGCCTGTTCGCCCACGGATCGTACGCCGCGACGCGCCGTCTCACGCTCGACGCCGGCCTCCGCCTCGATGCTCGGACGCAACGGGCCTTCCCGCGCAACTTCCAGACGCGTGGGTTCGACGACGTCCGCCGGACGTTCGTGGGCGGGGCGGCCGTGCTCGGCGGGCTCTACTCGATCTCCGACTCGTGGAGCCTCGCCGGTAACGTGGGCAGCGCGTGGCGCCCGCCCAACGTGAGCGAGCTGTACTCGTTCGGCGTCCACCACGGGACGGCCCAGTTCGAGATCGGCGACCCCGACCTCGGCGTCGAGCGGAGCCTCGACGTCAACGCCACGCTCCGCCACGAGAGCGACCGCGTGAGCGCCGAGGTCGCGGCCTACGTCAACCACGTGTTCGACTACGTCTACGCGCTCGAGCGGCCGGACCCGACGGTCACGATCCGGGGCACCTTCCCGACGTTCGCGTACACCCACACCGACGCCCGGTTGGCGGGTGTCGACGCCCAGCTCGAAGTCCGGCCGTTCGATTGGCTCGACGTCGGCGCGCGGGCGTCGCTCCTCCGCGCCGACAACCTCGACCTCGGCGGCCCGCTCTACGGCGTGCCGTCGGACCGGCTCGGCGGGCACGTCCGCGTCGAGCCCGGCCGCGTGCTCGGGCTCGACGGCCTCTTCGCCGAGGCCGACCTCCAGCACGTGACGCGGCAGGACCGGGTCCAGCCCGGGGCCTACCTCGCCGCGCCGTACCCGCCCGCCTACACGCTCGTCGGGCTCCGCCTCGGCGGCACGGTCGACTGGGCCGGGGCCCCGCTCCGGGTTCAGCTCGGCGTTCAGAACCTGTTCGACGTCCGGTACCGCGACGCCCTCGGGCGCTTCCGCTACTTCGTCGACGAGCCCGGCCGCAACGTCACGCTCCGCGTGGCGGTCCCGCTCGGCTAGGCGACCCCGACTCGGCCCGGGACCCTCCCGGCCGTTCCCTGTCGCCGGCGAGCGGACTGGTTGGTCCCTCGGGCGGCGGCGCCCACTCATCCCTCCTCCTCCATGTTTACCTCCCCCCCTGCGCGCGCTCTCGCCGCACTCGCCCTTCTAGGCTCCCTCTCCCTCACCGCCTGCGACTCTACGGAGCCCGACGACGGCGCCGGCGAGGAGGAGCTCATCACGCAGGTCACGCTCACGCTGACGCCCCAGGGCGGCGGCTCGGCCGTCACGATCGCGGCCTCCGACCCCGACGGCGACGGCGCCGGCCTCACGTTCTCGCCCTCGACCCTCACCCTCACGCCGGGCACGACCTACGACGGGTCGATCGAGCTCCGCGACACGATCAACGGGGAGGACATCACCGAGGAGGTCGAGGAGGAGTCCGAGGAGCACCTCTTCCGCTACACGCTCACCCCGGCCTCGGCCGGGACCGTGACCATCACGGACACGGAGAGCGACTACACGTCGGACGACGAGAACGGCGGCGACTTCGCGGTCGGCCTCTCGTTCCAGGTGGTGACCGCCGCTGGCGCCTCGGGCACCGGCACCATGAACGCCGTCCTCTACCACTTCGACGAGGGCCCGAAGACGAGCTCGGCGGCGACGAGCGACGAGATCGACGTCGACATCGCGTTCCCGGTCACGTTCGCGGGCGCCGCGCGCGCGAGCCGCTAACCTCGGCGCCCCGCCCGCCTCGGTGGAACCGTCGAGGCGGGCGGTGACGCATTCATAGCGCCTCCGCTTGCCCTCGCGGAGGGGCTCTGTACCTTGCGGGTGCCCCTATAGCTCAGTTGGTTAGAGCAGCGGACTCTTAATCCGCGTGTCCCAGGTTCGAGTCCTGGTGGGGGCACTCCGACGCGCCCCGGTCTCCACGACCGGGGCGCATTCTGTTTGGGGCGGCGGCGGAGAACCAGCCGCCCACCGTGGCCCCTCGCGGCCGGGGGCCGTGCGAGGGTTTCGCCCCCTCTCCAAGCGATGGACATCGGACTCGTCGGCCTCGGGCGCATGAGCCTCGACATGGCCCTCCGCCTGCTCCGCGGGGGACACCGCGTCGGCGTGCACAACCGGAGCGACGGGCCGGTGGAAACGGCCGTCGAGGCCGGGGCAGAGGCGGCCCCCGAGTGGCCCGACCTCCACGACCGACTGGCGGCGCCCCGCGTCGTCTGGCTGATGCTGCCCAGTGGCGAGGTCACGCACGACCCCGTCGCCGCCGCCCTCGGCGTGCTCGAACCCGGCGACGTCCTCGTCGACGGCTCGAACAGCCGGTGGACCGACGCGCTCGCCCACGCCGAGGCGGCCCGGGAGCGCGGCGTGCACGTTGTCGACGTCGGCGTGTGGGGCCTGGAGAGCGGGTACTCGCTGATGGCCGAGGGCGACGCGGAGGCCGTGGCCCGCCTCGAGCCCGCCTTCCGGACCCTCGCGCCGCCCCCCGACGGCGTCGCCCCGTTCGGCCCCGACTCCGGCAGGGGCGATGGACGGTCGAGGCCGCCGTCGACCTCGGCGTGCCGGCCCCGGTCATCGCGACGGCCC
>JAAXJP010000364.1 GCA_012269805.1 Rubrivirga sp. | reverse complement strand
CGGACCAACACCGGCACCAGGGCCGCGGCGAGGAGGAGCGGCCCCCAGACGACGGGCTCGACGAGCACCGCCGTGAACGACGAGGCGTCGAGCCCGCTCAACCCGATCACGAGCGCGGCGAGCAGGAGCGTCAGGATCCCGAGGCCGGCCGCGTCGAACGGCCGCGGCTCGGGCGACCGCGACTCCGGGAGGGTCCGCGCGCTGAGGACCCAGACGACGAGGGCGAGCGGGAGCGACAGCGCGAACAGCCACCGCCAGCTGGCGACGGCCAGCAGGATCCCCCCGACGGCCGGCCCGATCAGGAACGCGACCCCGAACACGGCGCCGAGCATCCCCACGGCCCGACCCCGGCGCTCTGGCGGGTACGCGTCGCCGACGACGGCCGTCGCGACGGGGAAGATGCCCGACGCCCCCAGCCCCTGCACGACCCGTCCCGCCAAGAGCACCCCGAACGAGGGCGCCAGCGCGACGACGACGGTCCCCGCCGCGAAGATCGCGACGTCCACGAGGTACACGCGCCGCCGGCCGACGCGGTCGGCGAGCGCGGCCATGATGGGGAGCCCCACCAGGTTGGCGAGCACGAACGCCGTGAACGTCCACGCGACCGCGCGCTCGGTCAACCCGAAGGCCTCGCGGAGCGCGGGCAGCGCGGGCCCGACGACGGCGATGTCGAGCGCGGCCAGGAGCGTGCCCAGGAAGAGGACGCCGAGGAGCCGGCGCGGCGGGTCGGGGTGCGGAGTCTCAGTCATGAGGGGGCCCGCCTCGGCAGCCGGGTCGAGTGCGCCCGAGGCGGTCGGGGCTAGAGCGCGGCGAAGGCGGAGCGGAACGCGTCGGCGGCCTCGGCGACGACCTCGGGGGTGTGGGCGCTCGAGGTAAAACAGGCCTCGAACGGGGACGGCGGTAGGTACACGCCGCGGTCGAGGAGCAGTCGGTGGAGCCGCGCGAACGACGCGCGGTCGGTCTGCTGGACGTCGTCGTAGGTGAACACCGACCTGTCGTGGAGGAAGAACCCGAACATGGCCCCGACCGACTCGCTCACCACCGGCACGCCGGCGGCGTCGGCGGCCTCCTGGATGGCGTGGGCCGTGTCGCGCGCGGCATCGGCGGCGCGCTGCCAGGCGTCCGTGGCCTCGACCTCGCGGAGAAGCGCCAGGCCGGCGGCCATCGCGAGGGGGTTGCCCGAGAGCGTCCCGGCCTGGTAGACCGGACCGTCGGGGGCCATCATCCGCATGACGTCGGCGCGGCCGCCGTAGGCCCCCACGGGAAGCCCGCCGCCGATGACCTTGCCGAGAATCGTCACGTCGGGCGTCACGCCGGTCAGCGCCTGGGCGCCGCCGGGGTGGACGCGGAAGCCGACCATGACCTCGTCGAAGACGAGGAGCGCGCCGTGGGCGGTGGTCAGCTCACGGAGAAGCGCGAGGAAGCCGTCGCGCGGGCGGACGAGGCCCATGTTGCCCGCGATCGGCTCCACCAGCACGGCGGCGATCTCTTCCCCTTCCCGCTCGAACAGCTCGCGGATGGCGGCCTCGTCGTTGAACGGGACCACGAGTGTGTCGGCCGTGACGGCGGCCGGGACGCCGGGCGAGTCGGGCAGACCGAGCGTGGCGACGCCGCTGCCGGCCTTCGCCAGCAGGAGGTCGGCGTGGCCGTGGTAGTGCCCCTCGAACTTCACCACCTTGTTCCGCCCCGTGAACCCGCGCGCGGCGCGGACGGCGCTCATGGCGCCCTCGGTCCCGGAGTTCACGAACCGGAGCCGCTCCATCGACGGGTAGATCCGCTGGATCGTCTCGGCGAGGTCGACCTCGAGCGGGCTCGGGGCGCCGAAGCTGCTCCCCCGCGCGGCCTGCTCCGCGATGGCCGCCGTGACGGCCTCGGGCGCGTGGCCGAGCAGGAGCGGACCGAACGACAGGACGTAGTCGACGTACCGATTCCCATCGACGTCCACGAGGTACGGCCCCTCTCCCCTCTCGATAAACCGGGGGGTGCCGCCGACGGACTTGAACGCCCGTACGGGCGACGAGACGCCGCCGGGCATGAGGGCCTGGGCGTCGGCGAAAAGCTGTTCGGAGCGGGCGGTCGAGCGGAGGTCAGTCATCGGTCAAAGTGTGCTAGGAGCGAGTTGGCGGCGGCCTCGGCACCCGCGATCACGTCGGGCAGGCCGATGCCACGGAGGGCCGCTCCGGCGAGGGCGAGCCCGGGGTGGCGTGCAGTCGCGGCGTCGACGGCAGCGACGCGGTCGAGGTGGCCGAGGGTGTAGCGGGGCGACGCCGCGCGCCAGCGGTGGGCGAGCGTGAAGGTGGGCTCGCCCCGCAGCCCGACCCGCCGGCGGAGGTGGTCGACGGCGGCGGCGACCAACTCGTCGTCGGAGGCATCGGTCAGCGCAGGGCGAAGAAAGACGCGGGCGAGATCGGACCCGGCGGGCGCCGTCCCGCGGTGCTTGCGAGAGAGCATCGTCACGGCCTGGACCGGTCCACCCTCCGCACGCGGCACGAGCCAGCCCGACGCCTCGGGGACCTCCGCCGCGTCAGTCCGGAACCCGACGAACGCGGCGGCGGCGTCGCCCATCGGGATCGCTGCAAACGGGTCGGCGAGATCGGCGTCGAGCGGGCGGAGCACGCGAGCGGTGACCGGCGCCGGCAGGGCGACGAGGAGGGTCCGAGCGGACCGGTCCGTGACGTCGCCGAGGCGGGCGCGGTAGCCGGCCCCGTCCGTCTCGACAGCCTCGACCGGGGCCTCCATCTCGATCTGGACGCCCCGCTGTCGGAGCGCGTCGGCGAGGGCGTCGACCAGCCGCTCCATCCCGCCCACGGGCCGGGCGAACGCGGGACCGGTCGCGGCTTTGGGGCCGGACGTGCGCCAGCGGAGAAGGCCGCCGTCTCGCTCGCGGTCATGGAGATGCGGCAGCGTCGCGCGGACTGAGATGGGGTGCTCGGTCCCGTAGAGCCCCCCGAGCAACGGCTCGATCAGCCCCTCCCAGGCGCCCCGCCCGAAGCGCCGGATCGCAAACGCCTCGAGGCTTTCGTCGGCGTCGGCACGGCGGGCCGGGACGAGCGGCTCGGCAACGGCGCGGAGGCGGGCCGCGAGCGGGATCGCGGCCGTCGCGAGCAGCGGCCGGGCTTGACCGGGGACGAGCCCGCTGAACCCGGCCGGGAGCGGGTGGAGCCGCCCGTCCCGCTGGATCATCGCCCCGCCGCGCGGGGGCCGGGGCG
>JAAXJP010000063.1 GCA_012269805.1 Rubrivirga sp. | reverse complement strand
CCGGCCGGGTCGTTCGGCCGGCCGCCGGCCCGCTCCGGGTCGTCGTGCTCGACGTGCTCGGTCGGGAGGTCGCCCGCCTCGCCGATGGCCCCGAGGCGGCCGACGTCACCGTCGCCTTCGTGCCGACCGGCCTCGCCTCGGGCGTCTACCGGATCGTGGCCGAGTCCGACGGCCGTCGGGCCGCGCAGAGTGTGACGGTCGTCCGATGAGGCGACTCCTCACGCTCCTCGCCGCGGTGGGCCAGGCGGCGACGGCGTCCGCGCAGGGAGAGGTGCTCCGGGCGACTGACCTTTGCGTCCTGCCCGTGACGGCGCTCCAGGCGCCTCCGGTCGCCGCGCGCGCGGCGTTCGCGGCGGCGCCGGACTGCGATCCGGCGACGGAGGGCGCCGTGTTCGAGGTCGAGTACGACGGCTTCCCGCCGGGAGCCGAGGCGGCGTTCCAGGCGGCCGTCGACACGTGGTCGTGCCGGATCCGGTCCCCCGAGCCGATCCGTGTGCTGGCGACGTGGGAGGCCCTCGCGCCATCGACGCTCGGATCCGCCGGGCCCTTTCTGTACCGCAACTTCGACGGCGCGCCCACCCGCGACGTCTGGTACGCCTCCGCGCTCGCCGACGCGCTGACGGGGCGCGACCTCGGGGAGGACCGGCCCGACATCGAGGCCTTCTTCAACAGCGAGTTCGACGACTGGCACTTCGGGCCCGGGCCGCCTCCCCCCGGGGAGTACGACCTCTACACGGTGGTTCTCCACGAGCTCGCCCACGGGTTGGGGTTTATCGGGGCGATGACGGTCGAGGACAATGTCGGCTTGGTGGGGGAGGACCCGGGCGGGCCGTTTAGCTACGACCTCCACACACGGACCGCCGAGGGAGCACCGTTGCTGGACTCGGACCGGTTCCCGGACGGGTCGGTCCGCCTTGCGACGGCGCTGCAGAGCGACGTCCGCTTTGCCGGCCGCGCGGTCGACCAGGTGAACGGCGGGTCCGTGCCGCTCTACACGCCCCCGCAGTGGGTCCAGGGCGGCTCGTACTCCCACCTTTCGGAGGACGTTTATCGGGTCAACACGCCCGACGGTCTGATGACGCCGTTTATCGCGCGGGGCGAGACCGTCACCGAGCCGGGCGACGTGGTGTGCGCCGTGATTGCCGACGTGGGCTGGCCGCTCGCGGGAGACTGCGCCGCCCGCGTGGGCTCGCTTCCCGACTTCGACCCCACGGTCACGCTCGAACGCCTCGGCCCCAACCCGACGTCGACTCGGACGACGATCCGTCTGTCCAGCGAGGTGGCCGTCTCGGTCGATGTCGGGTTGGTCGACGTGCTCGGCCGCCGCGTCGTCGACTTCGGGACGTTCGTGCTCGTGGGGGGCGCCGCCCGTTCCCTCCGCATCGACGCGACGGCGCTCGGGGCTGGCGTCTACTTCCTGTCCGTCCGGGGTGGCCCCGAACCGGTGCTCCTACCGCTGACGGTCGTGCACTGAGGGGGGCGACCGGGTCGGCCTCGGTCCGTCCGTGGGGCCGCCGAGGCCGAGGCGCACAAAAAACCCCGGCCTCTGGGAGGCCGGGGTCTGTACGCCCGAGAGGATTCGAACCTCTGACCTTTGGTACCGGAAACCAACGCTCTATCCAACTGAGCTACGGGCGCGCTGGGAGGCCCAAGATACGGACCCCGCGGGCGGGCACAAGGGCCCACCCGATGCAAGACCGCGTGAACCGGCGCGGTGCGTCTCCACGCGCACACGACGGGGAGTTGCGGATGGGTTCACGGTGGGCGCCCCCGCAATGCCCTAGTCTACAAGGCTTCGCCCCCCGCCGCCCGTGCCCGTCCGCATCGCCTCCGTCGACCCCGGATCGCTCGCCGACACGCTCGGCTGGGCGCCCGGCGACCAGATCCTCGCCGTCAACGGCGAGCCGGTCGAAGACGAGCTCGACTTCCGGTTCAAGACGTCCGACGAGCGGCTCACGCTCCGCGTCCGGAAGGGCGGCCAGATCGCGGAGGAGGCCGTCGAGAAGGAGCCCGACGCCGGCCTCGGCGTCGACCTCGAGGAGTTCCGGATCAAGACCTGCGGCGACGACTGCGTGTTCTGCTTTGTCGACCAGAACCCGACCGGGCTCCGCGACACGCTGTACTTCCGCGACGGCGACTTCCGGATGTCGTTCCTGTACGGCAACTACATCACGGTCACGAACCTCCGCGACCGCGACCTCCAGCGGATCGTCGAGCAGCGTCTCAGCCCGCTCTACGTCTCGGTCCACTGCACCGACGACGACGTCCGCGCTGAGATGATGGGGCACCGGACGCTGCGCGACCGGCAGGGGGAGAAGCTCCGGTTCCTCGCCGACCACGGCATCGAGCTCCACGCCCAGATCGTCCTCGTCCCCGGCTACAACGACGGGGCGCAGCTCGTCCAGACGATCCTCGACCTCTACGACCTCCAGGAGCAGCTGTACTCCGTCAGCATCGTCCCGGTCGGGCTCACGGCGCATCGGCGCGAGCTCACGTCGCTCCGTCCGGTGGCGCCGTCGGAGGCGCGCCAGCTGGCGCGACAGGTGGCTCGGTGGCAGGGGTACTTCCGCGAGCGAATCGGCCGGGGGTTCGTGTACCTGTCCGACGAGGTCTACCTCCTTGCCGGCCTCGACTTCCCGGACGAGGAGGACTACGATGGGTACCCTCTGATGGAGAACGGCGTGGGCATGAGCCGCGACTTTCTCGACGAGCTGGCCTTTCAGACGGAGGATCTCCCCGAGGCGTTGCCCGAGCCCCGGCGGGTCACGCTCGTCTCCGGCACGCTCACGGCGCCCCTGCTCCGCGACCGCGTCGAGCCTGTGCTGGAGCGCGTCGACGGGCTCGACGTCGAGGTGGTGGCCTGCGAGAACCGGCTGTTCGGTGAGGTCGTGACGGTGAGCGGCCTCCTCAACTTCAAGAGCTTTCTGGCGGAGCTCCAGCCTCGCGCCCAGGCCGGCACCCTCGGCGACCTCGTCGTGCTCCCGCCGGACTGCGTGAACTTCGAGGGGCTCTTTCTCGACAACCGGCCGGGCCAGATGACGCCCGACGACCTGGGCCGCGCGCTGGGTGGCGTCGAGGTCGTCGTGTTCGACGGCGATTGGGGGGCGCTCGTGGACCGGCTGGCGGGGGCTGTCGCCGCGTAGGTGAATCCCGGCACGGTCGGTGCTCGTTGAGGGCCTCCGCCCCGACCCCGCCGTGACCGAGCCCGAGA
>JAAXJP010000135.1 GCA_012269805.1 Rubrivirga sp. | reverse complement strand
GGGCACGGACGCGGCGGAGTTCCACCGCGTCCGTGCCCTCCACGTCCGGACCGTCGCCGAGGACCCGGCCACGGCCGCGGCCCGGTGCGGCGAGGCCCTCGACGGGCTCCGCCGGCTCGCCCGGTCCGAGCCGTTCGTCCGGTTCCTCTCGTCGGTCGACGAGCACCCCGTCCCGACGTGGACGACCCGCCGGCTCCGGCTCGGGTTCGCCCCCGGCGTCGTCGTCTCGCCCCCCGCGCTCCGGGGCCGCGCCCACGACGGGGAGACCGCGTGGGCGTGCGGCGTGACCGGCCGGCTCTTCGCCGTCGCGACCGGCGCTCCGGTCCCGTGCCTCTACTACGACCTGGAGGACGCCGAGGGCCGCGACCCTGACGGCCGCAGCGCGAGCCCGGCCGACCGGAACCCGCACTGGACCGCGCTCCACCCGTCGCTCGCGGCCGGGGGCCCGGCCCGCGTCCTCGCCGCGATGTGGGGCGACCTCCGCGGGCGGGCGAACGAGATCGCGATCGCGCTCGACGAGGTCCTCCAGCAAGCGGCGATGATCGCCGGGCTCTCGCCCGACGACGTCCCCGACGGCGAGGTCCCCCGCGCGCTCGTCGGGTCCGCGCGCGACGGCGCCGAGGAGTTCGCTCCCGTCCCGGCCGGCTGGCGCGACCTCGGCGAGGCGTGACGACCGACACCCAGCACTCGCCCGCCGTGTCCTGACGGCGAGCGCTCACCCGGGGGCGCGTCTCCTCTGCGGGACGCGCCCCCGCTCCTCGCGACGACATGGACCCCACCCAATCCCTCCTCGCCGCCCTCGCCCTCGACCCGGAGGCCCCCGCGACCTCGCTCACCGTCGGCCACCTCGCTGCGCTCCTCCGAGGGGCCGCCGCCGAGGCCGCCCGCCCCCCGTCGCCCTACGACCGGCTCACGCCGGCCGAGGTCTGGGCCGAGCTCCGGATCGGGAAGACGAAGTACTACGAGCTCGTGGCCGCGAACGCGATCCGCCAGCTGACCGACGAGAACACGGGGACCGTGTTCGTCACGCGGGCCGAGCTCGACCGGTACAAGCGCGAGACGGAGAGCCGGCGCGGCCCGATCGCGAACCGTCCGCGGGGCCGGGGATGAGCGGCCCCACGACACCCGAGGCGGTGGTCGAGGCTGTCCGCGCAGCGGTCGCGGCCGAGGTCGCCCCGCTCGTCGTGGCCGTCGCCCGGCTCGAGGCCGCGGCGGGGGACCAGACCCGCCGGTTCGACCTCCTCCGCGCGTGCTTCCGCGACGTCACGCTCTCGAAGGCCGAGGCGGCCGAGTACGTCGGCGTCTCGGCCCGGACGATCGACCGGAAGGTCCGCGCCGAGGAGCTCCACCCCGTCCCGGGCGGCCGGCGGCGGTTCACGCACGACGAGCTCGACCGGGCCGTGCGTGAGGGGGTGTTCGCTTAGTTCGGGTCGGCCAAGTACTTCGCGATCGCCTGCGCTACGTCGAGGATCCCGTCCCGGACGATCTCGGACGTCCCCTTGTACCGGCGGTCCCCGGCCGACCACGCGGGGGCGCCGAACGAGTCGAGCGAGGCGTGGTACTCCGTCGTCGAGGCGTGTTCGCCACCGGTCGCCGCCGTCGGCCGCCTTCGCCGCCCCCCGAAGTCGGCCGCCGAGCTCGCCACGCCACGCAGAGGGGGCGGGCGGTAGGTCACGCGTCGGACGAGGAGGTGCCGGTTCGACCCCGCCTTCTCGGCTGTGAACACGAACTCCACCCGGTTCCGCGGACCCTGCACGATGAACGCCGGGCCGAAGGGGCGGTGGCCGGTCTCGACGCTCAGGTGCACGGCGGAGTCGACGTCCCGGACTTCGGCGAGGACGCCGTCCACCAGCTCCGCCACGCGGTCGAACTCGGCCCGTGACCAGTCGGCGGCCTCCTCGCTCACCTCGTACGACGACCGCCTCTGGACGGTCTCCCGCTTCGTTCTCAGCCGGGCGATCTCCGTGAGCGGCGTCTCCGGGCGCACTCGGGCCCCCGCCTCCTGGACCCTCGCGATCACGGCACTCGCGAGGCCCTTCGCGCCCAGCGTCTCCCAATCGGCCCAGATCAACTGGGGCGGCACGTACGACGGCGGCCGTACGCCACCGAGAGGCACCCAGACGCAGAACTCGTACGACTCGGCGAAACCACGTTGCTTGATCGCGCTCTCCTCGGCCCGAGTCATCCCGGTCCCTCCCCAGCCCTCTCGGTAGAACACGACGGCCACCCGGCACTTGTCGCGGAACACGTCGCCGAACGTCTTCTCCCCGTCGGTCCCGACGATGTCGTCCTGGCACTCCGGGTAGAAGAAGACGTCGAGCCGAGGCGCCAGCAACTCATAGAGCTCTGTCGCCAACGCGACATCCTGGCTCAGGAGCGAGATGGCGACATCCCATGGGCGTTCCGTATCAGAGGACACAGCTTCGGATGGAGGAGAGGCTCGAAGGTCACTCGCCCGACTCAGGACGGCCAGGAGGGGCGCAGGCTCGCATGAACGCGAGGCCCAGGTTGGTCAGGTCGACTCGCTCGCGGGTCTGGACGGGGATGTCGACCCTCGGGGAATCGTCGAGGGGAGGGAAGAGGTCGCCGAGGCTCCGAACGTCAAGCCGTCCCCCGAAGTAGGCACTGAGAGACTGGGAGTCCTCGACCGTCATCTTCCGCGTGGAGAGGTCGATGAGGAGTCCGAGGCGTACGAGGTTGTCAGCGGAGACTTTCAGGTCGGAAGGGGGGACGGCGGACAGCCGATCGAGCTCGGGTATTTTCGAACCCGCATAGGCCTTGTTCGCTCCCCGACCGAACACATCTTGCGAAGGTTGCCCAAGCTCCTCGGCGTAGAGGGTGGCAAAGCGGCCCTCCGTGGGCACGCTGGGATCACGGAAGACGGCCACCGCTTGGAGCACCGTCGCGTCGGTTGTCGACAGCTGGCGGAGGATGCCTGCGAAGCTGCTCTCTGCTCCGCGGAGGTCCTCGACCGACGCGTTCGCAAGGAGGGCCGCCCACATCTCTGAGAGGCTCTCCTCCTCCTCGACCGTCGCCCCCTCCATGATGGTCAGGAGCGGCTTCATCTTGAGCGGACGAGGCTCAAGTCCGGCGGAGCGAAGCATCTCGGCAGCCCGATCGACCGTGTAGATCACCCTGCAAGCTCTCAAAATAAAAAAAAATTCCTTGAAGTAGGCCCCCAGCTCGCTCGCGGCGCCACCGAACACGGTGCCGAGC
>JAAXJP010000165.1 GCA_012269805.1 Rubrivirga sp. | reverse complement strand
CGCATCGGCGGCGCCTTCGCCCAGCAGTGCCAGGCCCTCGACCACGCCAACAACGAGTTCCTCGTCGACGGCGAGAACGTGAGCGCGCTCGAGGACATCGGCCCGGGCTTCAACCTGGCCACGGCCAACCTCAACGTGAACGCCCTGCTGGCGGACGGCGTCCAGGTCCAGCTCGAGACCTACCTCTCGTCGCGCCACCACACGGAGACGTGGGTGAAGGGCGGCTACCTCCAGGTCGACGGCGCCCCGTGGCTCGGCAGCCCGCTCGTCGACCGGGTCTTCGAGGTGGCGACCGTCAAGGTCGGCCACATGGAGATCAACTACGGCGACGCCCACTTCCGCCGGACCGACAACGGCAACGCGTTCTACAACCCGTTCGTTGGGAACAACATCATGGACGCGTTCACGACCGAGATCGGCGGCGAGATCTACGCCCGCTCGAACGGCGCGATCGCGATGCTCGGCGTCTCGAACGGCGAGATCAAGGGGAACATCACCGATCCCGAGGGCCGCTCGTACTCGCTCTACGGTAAGCTCGGCGTCGACCGCCAGGTGACCGAGGCGCTCCGCGTCCGCCTGACGGGCTCGGCCTACGGCAACCGGAACGCCGGCCGCAACACGCTCTACGGCGGCGACCGGGCCGGCTCCCGGTTCTACTCGGTCCTCACGGCCCCGGGCACGTCGTCCGGCTCGGCGTTCACGACCGGCCGCGTCAACCCCGGCTTCACCGAGTCGGTCACGAGCCTGATGGTCAACCCGTTCGTCAAGTTCAACGGCCTCGAGTTGTTCGGGACGTACGAGGTCACGACCGGCTTCGCCGGCGGCGAAGCCGAGACCGTCGACCGCGCCTGGACGCAGCTGGCCGCCGACGCCGTCTACCGCTTCCTGCCGAACGAGCAGGCCTACCTCGGCGCCCGCTACAACCGGGTCTCGGGCGAGCTGCTCGGCGCGCGCGTCGACGGCGCCATCACGACGGCCGGCGACGCCGTCTCGATCGACCGCTATGAGGTCGCCGCCGGCTGGTTCCCGACGCGGAACCTGCTCCTCAAGGCGTCCTACGTCGACCAGACCTACAACGACTTCCCGACGGGCGACATCCTGAACGGCGGCTCGTTCAACGGCTTCATGGTCGAGGGCACGCTGGCCTTCTAGGCGCCCTCGCCGCTCCTCGGGGGCCGACCCACGCGGTCGGCCCCCTCTCGTTTCTCCTCCCGACCCCGCCTGCCATGACCGCCCGCGACCTGATGACCCGCCAGCCCGAGGCGGCGTCGCCTGACGAGGCCGTCCTCCAGGCCCGCGACCGCTTCCGCGACGGGGCCTTCCACCACCTCCCGGTGGTCCGGGACAGCCGCCTCGTCGGGCTCGTCTCCGACCGCGACGTCCTCCGCGCCGCCGGCCCGTCGTTGGGCACGAACGAGTGGGACGCCGACGGCGGGCCGGGCATCGACCGGACGCTCGGCGAGATCATGTCGCCGGACCCGCTCACGGCCGACCCGCTCATGTCGGTCGAGGAGGTCGCCGACACGATGCTCCGGCACGGCGTCTCGTCGCTGCCGGTCGTGGAGGAGGGCCGGCTGGTGGGGATCGTGACCTCGGCCGACGTGCTCCGCCACGCGGCCGGCCAGGAGCGCCAGCTCGCCTAGACGCAGTCGATGTGGGACGGCCACACGGGCCGGCGCCAGGGATGGCGTCGGCCCGCTCCGTTTGGTTCGGTTCCGCTCGCCTCGGGGCGCGGGCCGAGGTGGACGGGGTTCGGGCTCTGCGACCGTCCTGGAAGGCCGCGCGTCCTACTTGTCCCGGGCTGTCACCCCGCACGGACCACGCGCCTCGGGCTCGTTCCCGTCCCCGTCCCCGACGTCGACCGGATCGGATTTCGTGAGGACCACGGTGCCCGTCCCTCTGGCGGCGTTCGCGTCGTCCAACTCACGCCGTGGGGGCCGTCGTGCTCCGCCGTGCTCGGGGAAAGGGCTCTCTGGGACCGAGAGGGCCACCGGGTCGCTCCGGGGCTTCCACCTCGTCGTCGACAGCCTCGCGGCCGTGTGGGAGGACGGGGTCGGCCGAGGTGTCGAGGTCGGGGCGATCCGCGACATGGGCGGCGTCCTCTCCGCCGACTTCCGGGACCCGGACGGCAACACGTGGGTGTTCCAACGGCTCCTGCCGTGGGGGTAGAGCCTCGCCTATCGGGGAGAGGTGTCACCATCTCGACCGGCTCGTCGTGGCGGAGGCGGCCACGAAGAATGCCGCCAGCCCCGTGAGGGACTGGCGGCGTTTGGGGAAACCGAGGACCGAGCTACGCGGCCGACGCGGCGACGGCCTCCGCCTCGGCGGGCGGGCGGAGCGCCGGCGTCGGGACCACGAGGACCGGGCACTCGGCGTGCCGCGCGACCCCCTCGGCGACGCTCCCGAGGCGGAGGCGGTCCCACCCGCGCCGCCCGTGCGTCCCGACGACGAGCAGGCCGGCGTTCGACCGGTGGGCGAGGGCGACGAGCTCCTCGGCCGGGCGGCCCGGGACCACGTGGCGCGCGACGCGGTCGCCGAGGTCGTGGGCGTCGATGAGATCGCGGAGCGCGGCGTGAGCCTCCACACGCGAACTCATCCCGCTCGGCGGTGCCAGCGGGCCCCGCGCGTGCGGGTCGACGAGCGTCTCGGCCGGGGCGTCGCGGACGTGGGCGAGGGCGACCGGGGCCGCGTAGGCCCGGGCGGCGCGGCGGGCGTGGGCGAGCGCCTCGGCGGTGTGGGCCGAGAAGTCGGTGCCGACGAGGACGGGGGCGTCGGGGCCCGGCGCCGTCCGGGCGGCCTGGTCGGGCACGACGAGGACCGGCACCGCCGACCGGCGGAGCACGTCGGAGGCGACGCTGCCCAGGAGGAGGTGCCCGAGGCCCTGGCGCGCGTGCGTGCCGAGGACCAGGAGGTCGGCCCCGACGGCGGCGGCGTAGTGGAGGACGCCGTCGGCTGCGGCCTCGCCGTGCGCGACGTGGACGACGGGCGCGAGGACGTCGAACGCGTCGTCGGCCCCGAGCGCCTCGTTGACGTAGGCGCGGACCGTCGCCTCGAACGGGTGGGCCTCGGCGCTGACGTGGGCCAGGCGAGCGCGGAAGTGTGGGCGGACGTGGAGGAGGTGGAGCGCGGCGTGCGAGCGCTCGGCGAGATCGGCCGCGCGGACGAGCGCCCGGGCCGAGCCGGGCTCGACGTCGAGCGCGCAGACGACGGTCTGGTACGGGAGCATG
>JAAXJP010000608.1:2153-3232 GCA_012269805.1 Rubrivirga sp. | reverse complement strand
CGCCGCCCTGCCGACGCGGCCACGCCGGGGCGGCGCCCCCCGCCCCGCGGCCGGCCCCGCCCGGCGGGCCCCCACTCGAGCCCGCCGTCGGCCGAGCGGAACACGCCGGACCGCGCGGTCCCGGCGATCGTCACGGCGCCGCGCCGGGCCAGCGCCGTCACGGCCACGCCGGACGGGACGGGCGTCGCGGCCGCCCACGACTGCGCGGCCGCGGCCCGGACGACGCCGCGCGCGGTGCCGGCCAGCACGGCGTCGCCGAGGTGGAGGAGGCCGGCCGAGAGCGAGCCCGCGGCGGGCCCGGCGGCCCACGTCCGGCCACCGTCGGCAGACCGCAGCAGACGGCCGTCGTCGAGGGCGGCCACGGCGCGGGCGCCCCGTGCGGCCACGGCACGGACGGCGTCGGGCAGGGCCACCGACACCCAGGGGGAGGCCATCGGACCGGAGGGCGCGTGCCGTCGGCGGCTGGCTAGGAGGCCCGCCGGTGGACCATCCCGCCCACCTCGACCCGGAAGGCGTCCGCCTCGGCGTCGTAGCGGACCGAGTAGGTCGTGGGGTAGTAGCCCTCGGCGGCCCACGCGGCGGGCTGCGCGAGCGGTTCCTCATGGACCGCCCCGCTCGCCCGGATCGCCTCGAAGAACGCCCTCGTGATCATGGGCTCGACGAAGATCATCCGCCCACCGTAGCTCCCGTAGAGGACGACCTCCGAGAAGCCCGGGCCGTCTGGGGCGTAGGTCGGGTCGGCGGCGTCGAGCCAGTGGAGGCCCATCGCCGGGACCACGGTCCCTGTCGGGTCGGCGACGTAGCCGGCCGGGACGTAGCGGGGCTCCGGCAGGCGGCCGCCGTCGGTGAAGCCTGGGCGCTCGGGCATCCACGTCATCCGTTCGTCGGCCGGGACGGTGTAGAAGTGGACGTCGAAGTGGGGCCGCGTGAAGAGGCCCTCGGGCTCGTGGCCGTTGGCGTTCCAGTCCAGCGAGACGTGGTCGGTCGCGGGGGCGGCCGCCCGGGGGGGGGGGGGGGGGGGGGCGCGCGCGGCCGGGGGGCGCGGAGCGGGGGGCGCCCCCCCCGGCGGGGGGGGGGGG
>JAAXJP010000608.1:0-2143 GCA_012269805.1 Rubrivirga sp. | reverse complement strand
CCGCCCCGCGGGCGCGGGCCCGTGGGCGTCCCCGCCCCCCGACCCGTGGGCGGCCGCCAGGCCGGCCCCGCGGGCGGCGGGCGGGACCGGGAGCACGTGCATGTGGTCCATCTCGTGTCCCGGCCCGCCGGGGTGGGCTGGGAGCCCCGACAGGGCGTCGCCGGTGAGGAGCACGCCGACGGCCGTCGGCGCGCCGTCGGCGTCGAGGGCGACGTAGGTCCGGGCCGTGCCGTCGCCGATGGCGACGGGGTCGCCGTAGAGGGTGCGGTCCTGAGGCGCCAGGCCGGCGACGGCGGCGAGGACCGCGAGGAGGCCGCCGAGGGCGGAGGCCGTCAGGAGGGTGCGGAGGGTCATGGGAGGGCCCGGCAGCGGGCGGACGGTGGGCGAGCGGACCGACGCCGCTCGGGGCCCACGCTACCGGGCGGGGGGAGGCGGCCGCATGGGCGGCGCGGCCTATTTCCCTCGACGGCGTCCCCACCACGCTTCTAGGGGCGCGCGCCACTGCGCATTGCGGAGCCGAGCGAACTGCCTAAGCACCGCGAATGGCGGCCGGGGGCCCGGCCCTTGACTCCAGACGACCGTCGGACCAGCACCGGCCGTAGCGCCCGTGCACCGTCTCCTGTCGAGGCCTCGTTACGGACGAGCGATTCTCTTCCGACGCCTCTTCTGGCAGTCGTGGTAGGAGAGCCGGAACGGCGAGGCCGTTGGATCAGAAACGCCCTCCCGGCGCGGATGCAAGGAGGACAGGGGGGCGACTGGATTCGGGAAGATGCCCGTCGTCGCGAACATCAGGGGCGGATGGTCCCCAATCTGGGCCTAGTGGCCGACAGGTGGGGCTCGATGCGTTCGTGGGTCGCAGTCGGCAATGGGACGTGTGGGCCCCGGGGGGCAGAGCCCGCTAGAGACTCACGGCTCGCCTACAGACACGGCGTCCGCACCAGCGTAGGGCGAGGGCTGCGAGCCAACTCACGGGGTGCTGATCCGCCGTTCGAACGGGGCTGCCGGGAGCCCCTCCACGTTGATGAGGGTCGCGTTCACAGGGTGGTCGGCCCACGCGTAGCGGATGGCCGTCGGGGCCGTGACGTCGCGGCTCCAGACGACGACCCGGTCGTCCTGGATGGACGCGTCAGCCCAGTGCCACTGGCCGTCGGCGTCGGCGAGCGCGAAGCCCCCCAGGGGGGCGCCGTTGCGGGTGCTCAGGCCGCCGCCGAGGTGGTCGAACTGGACGACGACGCGGCCGCCCTCGACCTCGTGGCTCCGGTACTGCGGGCCGGAGTATGGGAGGTCGCGCTCGCCGTAGACGATGTGGCGGGCCGCGAGCGCCAGCCGCTCCCCGACCGGCCGCTTGTCCCGGGGGTGCACGTCGTCGGCCGCGCCGACGTCGATCGCGAGGGCCTCGGCCGTCCGGGGGAGCGCGAGCGCGGCGCTCTGGGCCGCCCGCAGCGCCGGCCACGAGCCGACGTCGTCGGGCCCGTCCGGCGGCTGGCGGTAGCCGGCGAGCTGGACCCAGAAAAACGGGAGGGCCGGGCGGCCCCACTCGGCCCGCCAGCCCGAGATGAGCGACCGGAACAAGCCGGCGTAGGGCTCCGACTCGCTCGCGTTCGACTCGCCCTGGTACCACAGCACGCCCGTCACGGGCGCCTGGGTGAGCGGGGCGACCATGGCGTTCCACAGCAGCATCGGGACGTAGTGGACCTCCGAGGCCCCGCCGAACCGGGCCTCGACCACCCGGAACCGCCAGTCGCCGGCGAGGGGGAGGCGGTCGCCCGCCGCGGTCTCGACAAAGAGCAGGCCCGCGCCGCCCTTCATGCCGCCCCCGCCGCCGGCGTCCGACACGCGGACGGCGAGCGTGTTCGTGCCCGCGCGGAGCGCCTCGGCCGGGACCCTGTAGACGCGCGGGTCGCTGCCGCCCCGGCCCTGCCCCACGAGCGTCCCGTTCACATACGTGTGGTTGCCGTCGTCGATGATGCCGAGCGAGAGCGTCACGCCCTGCGACGCAGCCTCCGCGCCGAGGTCGAAAGTCGTCCGGTACCACGCGACGCCGTCGAGGCCGTCGTACCCGGCCGACTCCCACCGGGCGGGCACGCGGAGCGTCGCCCATCCCGCGTCGTCGTGGTCGGGGGCGGCCTCCGGGGGCGTCTGG
>JAAXJP010000587.1 GCA_012269805.1 Rubrivirga sp. | reverse complement strand
CCCCATGCCCGCCCTCCTCGCCGCTCTCGGCACGGCCCTCGTCCTGGCCGCCCTCTACGACGGCCTCAAGACGGCCCTCTCGGCGCAAGGCTGGGCTCCCCTCACGAGCGCGCTCTCGGCCGGGGTCTGGACCCTCCTCGGGCATGGCCCCGCCCACGGCCTCCCGCGCCGCGCGGCCGGCGGCGTCGCCCTCGCGGCGATCCCCGTCGCGTGGACCCTCCTCCTGTGGGCGGGGTGGACCCTCGTGTTCTCCAGCGTCGAGGGGGCCGTGGTCGACGCCACGACGAAGGTGCCGGCCGACCTCCCTGCCCGCGTCTACTTCGTCGGGTTCACAGCCTTCACGCTCGGCATCGGCGACTACGTCCCCGTCGGCGCCACGTGGCAGGTTCTGACGGCTGTGGCCTCGTTCACGGGCCTCTTCCTCGTCACCCTCGCCATCACCTACGTCCTCCCCGTCGTCCAGGCGGTCGCGGAGAAGCGTTCGCTCGCCGGGCGGATCCACGCGCTGGGCTCGACGGGCGCCGAGGTCGCGGGCGGCACGCGCGGCCCGGGGTCCAGCCTGGAGCGCCAGCTCGAGGCCGTTTCGTCCGACCTCACGCTCCACGCCGAGCGCCACCTCGTCTACCCCGTCCTCCACTACTTCGAGAGCGACGGGCCCCGAACGGCGCTGGCCCCCCGCCTCGCCGCGCTCAGCGCCGCGCTCCTGCTCCTCCGCCACGGGCTCCCCGAGGCGGACTGGCCAGACCCCGTCGCCCGCGGCGCCGTCGAGGGCGCGCTCGACGACTACCTCGGCACCGTCCGGGACATGCTCGCGAGCCCGTCCGAGGACGCCCCGCCCCCGCCACCGGCGGGCGGACTCCCGCGCGCCGCGGCCGACGCCGACCGCGCCCTCCTCGCGGCCAACCAGGACCGCGCGGACCAGCGCCGGATCCTCTGGGCCGTCGTCCGACGAACCGGCCACGACTGGCCCGTGAGCTCGTCCTGACCCCGAGCGCCGCCCCGACCCCGGAGCGGCCCGGGGGCGGCCCCGAGAGAGCGATCGCTGATGGAAACCTGAGCCCGATTTCAGGTGACTCACGCGAACGTCGGGGGCGGTCGGCCGTGAAAGCGCCGGCCGTAGATCGTCGCTCCGCACACTCTGCGGGTCCCCTCTCATCCCACACCTCACGCTCCCATGCGCACCCAGGACATCCTCTCCACCCACCCGAACCCGTCCCAGAACCTCGACGCCATCGTCGCCCTCGTCAACGCCGCCTTCGCCTGCGAGCAGTGTTGTACGAGCTGCGCCGACGCCTGCCTGGGCGAGGACTCGGACATGGACCTGACGTACTGCATCCGGACGAACCTCGACTGCGCCGACGTCTGCGCGACGACGGGCCGGGCCGTCTCGCGGATGACCGAGCCGAACACCCAGCTCCTCCGGTCCCAGCTCGAGGCCTGCCGCGTGGCATGCGACGCCTGCGCCGACGAGTGCGCGAAGCACGCGGACATGCACGACCACTGCCGCGTGTGCATGGAGTGCTGCCGCGAGTGCTCGAAGGCCTGCCAGTCGCTCCTGAACGCGATGCCGCAGGGCGCGATGGCCTAAGCCTCCGGCGCTCCCCCGACGGCCTCGGGGCAGACGGGGGAGCGCCGAGCTAGCGCGCCTCGCTTCCACCGAGCGCCTTCCGCTCGAGGGGCTGGAGGGCGGGGCCGTGGAGCACGCGGCCGTCCACGTCGAAGCGCGAGCCGTGACACGGGCAGTCCCACGAGCGCTCGGCCGGGTTCCACGTCACGTGGCAGCCGAGGTGGGTACACGTGAGCGAGACGGCGTGGAGCTGCCCCTCCGCGTCGCGGTACGCCCCGACGCGCTCGCCGCCGACGTCCACCACGGCCCCCTCGTCCGGCCCTAGCTCGGCGGGGTCTTTCCCCACGAGGTGCCGGATGCGGTCGCCGACGAAGCGGGCGGCCACGTTGAGGTTCTCCTCGACGAGCTTCTCCGCCGACTCCCCGAGGTCCGCGCGGTTCGCGTCGAACGTCGAGGCCCACAGGTTCGGCACGCCGGCGATGCCGTCGGCGATGATCGCCGCGGCGGCCGTCCCGTTCGACAGCCCCCACTTGTTGAACCCCGTCGCGACCCACACGCGCCCGTCCCCGAAGGGGAGCTTCCCGACGTAAGGCAGGCCGTCGACGGGGACGTAGTCGTGCGCGCTCCAGCGGTAGGCGACGGTCTCGACCGCGTAGTGCTCGCGCGCCCACCGCTCGATCTCGTCGTAGCACCCTGTCGTGTCGGGCCCCTGCCCCGCCTTGTGGCTCGCCCCGCCGAGGACGAGGTAGCGCCCGCCCTCGGCGCTCCGCAGCGTCCGCGTCTGGGCGCCCACGCCGAGGTACATCCCCTCCGGCGCCCCGACGGGGGCCCCGTCCCCGACCTGGGCGGCGAGAAGGTAGGAGCGCGACGGCGACACCTTCGCGAAGAACCCGCCCCGGTCGAGGAACGGGATCTGCGTGGCAAGGACGACCTGATTGGCCTCTACGGCCCCGCCGCTCTCGACGGTGCAGACCCCGGCCGAGGCGTCCACGTCCACGACCCGGCTGTGCTCGAACACGCGGCTGCCGTCTCCGTCGACGGCCGCGGCGAGCGCGAGCCCGTAGCGCCGGGCGTGGAACTGCCCCTGCCCCTCGACCCGGACCGCACCGAGGACCTCGAACGGGAGCTCGGTCTCGGTCGTGAATGAGGCCGGGAGCCCCGCCGCCTGCGCCGCCTCGACCTCCTCCTCGACGCGGGGCAGCGTCTTCTCGTCGGTCGTGTAGGTGTAGGCCGGCCCGCGCCGCCAGTCGCACTCGATCCCGAGCTCGTCCACGAACCCGGCCACGAGCGCGATCGCCGCCTCGTTCGCCTCGGCGTAGATGCGCGCCGTCGTCTCGCCGAAGTCCGCGCGGAGCTCGCGGTAGGTGAGGCCGTGGAGCGAGGAGACCTTACCCGTCGTGTAGGCCGTGACGCCGGCGCAGACGCGGCCCGCCTCGACGAGGGCCACGCGCGCGCCGCTCCGTTTGAGGAGGAGCGCCGTCGTGAGACCAGCGATCCCCGCACCGACGACGGCGACGTCCACCTCGACTCGTTCGTTGGGGGCGAGGGCGGGGTGCTCGACGCCGGAGGCGGTGGCGAGCCAGAGGGAGGGGTTGGGGACGTCGGTGCGGGACATAAGGGGCCAGAGTGAGGGGAGAGCGGAACCGACGCGAGAGAGCCTCAGCGGGTGA
>JAAXJP010000119.1 GCA_012269805.1 Rubrivirga sp. | reverse complement strand
CCGCCAGCTCCGGCCGCGAGCCGAGCAGCCCGACGAGCGTCTCGCCCCCCACCCGGATCTGCGACAGGAGCGCCACCGCGGCGAGGCCCTTCCCGAAGTCGAGGAGGAACACGAGGAGGCCGGGGCCCTTGCCGAGCACGCGGAGCGCGTTCGTGGCCCCCGCGTTGCCGCTCCCGTGCTGTCGGAGGTCGACGCCCATCATCCGCCCGACGACGAGGCTGAACGGGACGGCGCCGAGGAGGTAGCTGGCGACGAGGATGACGAGGAGCGAGAGCACCGGGGCAGGGGAGAGGAAACCGAAAGATAGGAGGGGGCTGAGCGAGCTCGAGATCACCCATTTGTGGAGGAACGGTGCGGGCCCGGTCGAGGGGGGGTGGAGGGACGCCCAAGAGTCAGCGATACCAGGGGGCGCCGCTAGGAAGCCGTTATTCCGCGCCCTAACCTCGCCGAGCACACGCCCGCGAGCGTAGCCCTCCGGGGCCGCCCGCCCTGTCTCACCCCCCACTTCCCGTGTGACGCGACTTCTGATCCTGGCGGGCCTCGCCGCCCTCGCGCTTCCCGGCGTGGCCCAGCAGGCCGACCCCATCGTCCCGGGTGGCGCGCGCGCAGAGAACCGCCGCGCGGCCCGCACCGGCGTGGCGAGCTACTACGCCGCTTCGCTCCACGGCAACCGCACCGCCAACGGCGAGCGCTACAACCACGGCGCGCTCACGGCCGCCCACCGGTCGCTCCCGTTCGGGACGCTCCTCCGCGTGATCTCGACGCACAACGACCGCCGCGTCCTCGTCCGCGTCAACGACCGGGGGCCGTTTATCCGGGGGCGCCAGCTCGACCTCTCCGGCGCCGCCGCCGACCGGCTGGCGATGCGGGCGCGCGGTACGCACCGCGTCCGCTACGAGATCGTCGACCCGGCCGCGCTCCCCAGCCGCCAAGCCCCGCGGCCCCGGAAGACCCGGCACGTCTAGCGGCTACCGCGCGACGGTCAGCGTCGCGGTGCCCGCGGCCAGCCCGTCCACCAAGAGGCGGGCGACGTAGACCCCCGCCGGCACGCCACCGAGGGCGAGGGCGACATGGTTCGCCCCGGGACGCCCGCTCGCCCGCGTCCGGGCGACCTCGCGGCCGAGCACGTCGGCCACGACCACGTCCGCCTCGGCGGGCGCGTCGAGGTCGAAGGCCAGCGTCGCCGCACCGGCCGTCGGGTTGGGCCAGACGCGGAGCGCCGCTCGTCCGTCCGGCGCCGGCTCGGACGCCACGGCGTCGCCCTCGAGCGCGATGACCCACAGGCCCGACTGGAGGTCCGACACGAGGACCTTCCGCGACGGCAGGTACGGGTAGGCCGTCCACGCCCCGTTGAAGCCGTAGCCGGGCTCGAGGTAGGTGTCGAGGTAGGCCACCTCGACCGGCGCGTGCGGATCGGAGACGTCGAACACCCGCAGCCCCTCGGTGTAGTGGGCCACGTAGAGCCGGTCGCCGCGGACGTAGCAGTTGTGGACGACGGCGCTGGAGTCGACGACGATCTCGCCGACCCGCTCGATGTCCTCGAGGTCGCGGACGTCGAAGATCCGGATCCAGTTGCCGCTCGTCCCGATCTCGTCGCCCACGTAGAGCGTCCCGCCGTCCTCCGCCGTGCACGTGTTGTGGGCGCCGGCGCCGGGGTAGGTGAAGGAGGTCAGGAGCCGGACATCGGTCGGGTCCGAGACGTCGAGCACGTCGACGCCGCCCTCGCTGTAGATCGCCGAGCCGTAGCCGATCCCGTCGCGGACCTCGAAGTCGTGGTAGTACGGCGTGGGCCAGTGGTCCGGCCGGAACGCGTCGGTGAGGACCGGATTCGCGGGGTCGGCGAGGGAGTAGACGCGGAGGCCGGGGTTGCCGCCGAACCGGCCGCCGGTCACCCACAGGTGGCCCTCCGCCACAGCCACGTTGTGCGACCCGCCGTTCACCACCCCGGGCTGGACGTCGAGGCGGCCGACCTCGACCGGCGCCGTCGGGTCGGCGAGGTCGAGGATCTGGATCGGCCCGACCTCATTGACCACGTAGGCGTGGTGCCCGTAGACCTTGACGTCTTTCGAGTCGGTCGACTGAACCGGCGCGGGGACGTAGGCCACCTCGACCGCCGCCGCCGCGGGCGCGGCGCTCACGTCGATCACCGACAGCCCGCCGTCGCGGACGGCGAGCAGCGCGTACTCCGTCCCGTCGGGTGCCACGTAGCCCCACGTGTCGCCGTAGGACAGAGACTCCGCCCGGCCGGGGTCGAGGGCCGAGAACGCCGCGACGCCCTCCGAGATCTTCGCCCGAATCGAGACGGGCCGCTCGGCGATGAGCCCGTCCGGTCCCCAGAGCTGGATCCGGAGGTCGACCGTCCGCTCCGGGTCGAGCCCGGCTACGCGGACGCGGCCGTCCGCGGGCGGCGCCGTCGCGAGCACGGCGCCCTCGGCCACGGCGCGGACCTCCGTCCCGCCAGCGTAGGTCGCCGCCGTCCACTCGGCGTCGGCCACGCCGTTGGCGACGGCCGCCGCGGCCACGTCGCGGAGCGGGTCCGGCGTGAGCCGCATCTCGGCGGCGGTCTCGAAGAGAGCGTGCCCGTCTCGGACGCGCGCCGCGAGCCCGTAGTACGTGTCGAGGGTGTAGATCGTCCGGCCCGCGTACGTCTCGCCCGACGGGTCGTAGTCGCTCGCGAAGACGACGAGGTACTCGCGCGCCCCGAACTCCGAGCCGTCCGGGGTCCACCGCCGGTTCTGCTGATTCCCCGCCGGGTCCTCCGAAAAGCCGACGTTGAGGCGCCGCGGATTGGCGGGGTCCGACACGTCGTAGGCCGCCCCGTCGAACCGGCCGATCCCGGCATCGGCGTAGCCGCGGCCGTAGGCGAAGATGCGCGCGGTCGACGGCGTGGCCGGGTCGAACACGATCACGACCGGCGGGACGTCGGCGTCCGGGACGGTCGTGAACACGAAGTTGGCGCCGTAGTCGAGGCCGCCGTCGAAGTAGCGACGGCCCACGTCGGCCGGGGCGAGCCAGCGCGGCTCGGGGCTCCAACTCCACGTGAGGCCGGGCGGGTCGCCGCCGAGGCCGGCCGTCTCGGTGGATGGCTGGGCACCCGCAGACGCGGCGAGGAAGACGGCGAGGAGGGCGGCGCGCATGCACGGAGTGTACGTCCCGGCCCGGGCCGGTCGTGTGCGGAGGGGCGCTCTTACCCCAGGTCGAGCCCCACCTTCCGCGCCCCCTCGCGCGCCGTGACCGAGTGCGT
>JAAXJP010000073.1 GCA_012269805.1 Rubrivirga sp. | reverse complement strand
GCGCATCTTTGCGGGCGGCGCCACGCCGACCGAGGCGGGCGCCCTCGGCGCCGGCGGAGCCCTCGTACTGGCCGCGGTCCACGGCCGCCTGTCCGGGGCGGTCGTGTGGGACGCCGCGCGGTCGACGGCCTCGCTCACGACGATGGTCGTCGTGCTCCTGATCGGGTCGACGGCGTTCGCGCTCGTCTTCCGCGGGCTCTACGGCGACGTCTGGATCGAGGAAGCGCTCGTCGGGCTGCCGGGCGGGCTCGTCGGGTTCCTGATCGTCGCGAACCTGCTGGTGTTCGCGCTAGGGTTCTTCATCGACTTCTTCGAGATCGCCTTTATCGTGGTGCCCCTCCTGGCGCCGGCCGCGGCGGCGCTCGGGATCGACCTCGTGTGGTTCGGCGTGATCCTCGGGATGAACCTCCAGACGTCGTTCCTCACGCCGCCGTTCGGGTTTTCGCTGTTCTACCTGCGGGGCGTCGCGCCGCCCGACCTATCGACGGGCCAGATCTACCGCGGCGCCCTCCCGTTCGTGGCGCTCCAGCTTATCGGCCTCGCGCTCGTCCTCACGTTCCCGGAGCTCGTGCTCGCCTTCGCGGGCGACTGACCGTGCCCGGCACCCGGCCGAGGCCGTCCGCCTCGGCGCAGCGCCGGCCGCGCCCGAGAGGTCACGCGCCGAGGCGAACGCCGCTGTACGCCTGCGCCATCGTCCGCTCGGCGAGGGTGAACCAGCGGTCGGTCGCGGCCTGGAAGTCCCGGTAGCTCTGGAGCAGCTCGCGCGAGTGGCCGTCGTCCGCCGCGGCGTCCATCAGTTCGCGCGACGCGTCGGCGGCGGCGGCCATCACGTCCCGCGGGAACGGGACGGCCTGGACGCCCCGGGCGAGCAGCGACGCGAGCGCCGGCGCGTTGAGCGCGTCGTACTCGCTGAGCATGATCGCGTTGACCTCGCCCGACGCCGTCTGCAGCGCCTCGCGGTAGCTCGGCGGCAGGCGATCCCACTCCGAGCGGTTGATGTAAAACGACAGCCCAGCCGACGGCTCCCACCACCCGGGGTAGTGGTACGTCTTGACGACCCGGTAGAAGCCCATCTTCTCGTCGTCGTAGGGCCCGACCCACTCGGTCGCATCGATGGCCCCCCGTTCTAGGGCGCCGTAGATCTCGCCACCCGGCAGCGTCTGGGCCACGACGCCGAGCGCCTCCATGGCCCGCCCCCCAAGCCCGGGGATCCGCATCGTGAGCGCGCGGAGGTCGGCGAGCGACCGGACCGGCTCGCGGAACCACCCGCCCATCTGCGTCCCCGTGTTGCCCCCGAGGAGGCCCACGACGCCGAACGCGTCGAGCGTCCGCTGGGTGAGCTCGCGGCCGCCGCCGTGGCGCATCCAGGCGTCGTGCTGGCGGGCCTGCATGCCGAACGGGACGGCCGTGTCGAACGTGAGCGCGGTCGTCTTGCCGAGGTAGTAGTAGCCCGCGGTGTGGCCGATGGGGACCGAGCCGGCCTGGACGGCGTCGAGGACCTGGAGAGGTGGAACGATCGCGCCGCCCTCGTTCGGTTCGATCTCGAACCGGCCGTCGGTCAGCGCCGCGACGCGATCGGCGAGGTGCTCGGCCGCGCGGTACAGGATCTCGGTCGACCGGGGGAAGCTCGACGCGAGCCGCCACCGGACGCGCGGGCGGGTGACCACGGCGGGGCCGTCGGCGGGGGCCGCCCCCACGTTGCGGCGGCCGTGCCCGGGGCCGGGGCCGCACCCGGCGACGGCGGCGCCCGCCCCGAGGGCGGCGGCGGAGACGAAGCGGCGGCGATCCATGGGGTGGGCGGAGGGGCCGGAAGAGTACGCACGGGGCCGGAGCGCCCGGGCTCCAGGCCGGGAGACGCCGTTCGGCCTCCCGCGCCGTTCGGGCAGGCCGTAACCTGTGCCCCTCTCGATTCCATCCGCGATGCCTCGTCTCCGTTCGTTCGCCGCCTTGCTCGTTGTCCTCGGCCTCTCGTCCTGCGACCTCTTCGGGGGCCTCGACCTGGTCAGCCCGTCGCAGGTCTACACGATCCCGCCCTACGAACGGACGACGCTCGACCTCGTGAGCGAGCTCGGGATCGAGCGCGAGTCGAACCTCTCGTTCCGCATCGGCAGCGAGTCCGGCAGCGTGACCGGCGCCGTCCAGTTCCCGGACGCGCTGGCGGTCACACCGACGGCCGTCGGCTCGGGGACGATCACCGTCCGGGCGTTCCTCGGCAGTTCGGAGGAGGGCTCGGCGACGTTCCAGTTCGACGTCGAGGACCCCGGTCCGCTCCCGTCGCCGGATCGGGTGGTCATCGGCCTGGACGGGCGCTACGACGCCGACGTCGCCCCCCTCTTCCGCCCCGTGTCCAACACCGACTACGTCATCCTCAGCGTGACGGGGCCGGTCGCGGCCTCGATCAGCGGCCGCTCGAACCTCTCCGTCTTCCCAACCGGGACCGCGACGGGCGACGCGTCCGTCACCGTGTCGACGACCCGGTTCGTGCCGCAGCAGTTGGTGATCCCCTTCCGGGTGGTCGAGAGCGACCCGTTCTAGGAGCCGCGCTAGGCGTCGAGCACGGCCCCCCGCCCGGCCGTCGCCTCGATAAACGCGGCCTTGAGCGCCTCGGCCTCGGAGCGGCGGACGCGGAGGACCAGCTCCGTCCCGGCCGGCGAGTAGGCTTGGTCGGCCACCTCGGCGTCGAACTGGTCGAGCAGGCGCATGGCCGGCGCGGTGTCGTCGAAGGCGAACCCGAGGCGGACCGGGACGCGGAGGGTGACCGTCCGGACGCGGGCCGCGTCGAGCGCCAGGCCGGCCGCCTCGGCGTAGGCCCGGGCCAGCCCACCGACGCCCAGCTTCGTCCCGCCGTAGTACCGCGTGACGACGACGACGGTCCGGAACAGGCCGCGGCCCTCGATCTCGCGGAGGATCGGCGGCCCCGTCGAGCCCGACGGCTCGCCGTCGTCCGACGAGCGCGGCGCCGGAGCGTCGGGGCCGAGCCGGTAGGCCCACCCGTGGTGCCGCGCCGCGTGCTCCTGCTGGCGGACGGACGCGACATGGGCGAGGGCCTCCTCGGCCGAGCCCGCCGGGAACGCGGCGCCAATAAACCGGGACCCCTTGACCTTCGGGGGCTCGGCCGTCGCCGGGGCGGAGAGGGTGTGGAAGACGTCGACCAGGGGGACGGGGTCGTAGAGGCTCGGACCGATTTCGCGACGAACCTACGCCGGCTCCGGAGCCCGGGCCCGATCCTGCGGCTCCCCCCTCGCC
>JAAXJP010000532.1:2990-3264 GCA_012269805.1 Rubrivirga sp. | reverse complement strand
CCCTCGGCATGAGCGCTCAACAGACGAGCGTCGACAACACGGCGAACAACCTCGCCAACGCCAACACGACCGGGTTCAAGCGGAACCGGGTCGCCTTCCAGGACCTCCTGTACCAGCGCGTCCGCGCGGCGGGCGGCGAGGACGGGGCGGCCGGCGCGCCGGCCCCGCTCCAGATGGGCCCCGGCGCCCGCGCCGGCGCCCCCGGCGCCCCGTTCACGCCGGGCGGGCGCAGCGCGCCGGGGCGGGCCCGCCCGGCGGCGGGGCCGCCGCGGGG
>JAAXJP010000532.1:0-2980 GCA_012269805.1 Rubrivirga sp. | reverse complement strand
CCCTCGCCGTCGCCACCGTCGCCACGTTCACGCAGGGCGGGCTCAGCGAGACGGGCAACGCGCTCGACCTCGCCATCAACGGCGACGGGTTCTTCGCCGTCCAGATGCCCGACGGGAGCCGGTCCTACACCCGCGATGGCGCGTTCACGCTCACGGCCGAGGGCCTCCTCGTGACCCAGAGCGGGTTCGCGCTCGACCCGGGCATCGAGGTCCCGGCCGACGCGCTCGAGGTCCAGGTCCAGGCCGACGGGACGATCCGCGCGCTGTTGCCCGGCGAGACCGAGCCGGTCGAGCTGGGGCAGGTCGAGCTGTCGCGGTTCCAGAACCCGGCCGGGCTCCGCGCGCTCGGCGGCAACCTGTTCGCCGAGACCGAGGGGAGCGGGGCGCCCGTCATCGCGCCGCCCGGCGAGGACGGCCTCGGCACGGTCCAGCAGGGCTTCCTCGAGGCCTCCAACGTCGACGTCGTCCAGGAGATGGTGGACCTCATCGCCGCGCAACGGGCCTACGAGATGAACTCGAAGATGGTGCAGGCCGGCGAGGAGATGCTCCAGATCGCCAACGGCGTCAAGCGATGAGCCGGCTCGGCCTCCTGCTCGCGCTCCTCGCCGCCCCGGCCGCCTCGGCGACCGAGGCGGACGTGGTCGCGGCCGCGGAGGCCGCCGTCGCCGGCATTTGGCCCGACGCCGAGGTCCGCGTCGTCCGCCTCAGCGGCGGCGCCGAAACCGCCCCGCCCCCGCTCCGCGTCCGGTTCCGGGACGAGGCCCCCCGCGGGCGCGTCTCGGCGGAGGTCGAGGCCCAGACGCCTGATGGCACGTGGGCGCCCGCCGGCTGGGCCTACCTCGACGTCGCCGTGTTCGAGACCGCGCCCGTCCTCACCGCCGACGTCGACCGGGGCGCGCCCGTCGCCGCGGCCGTCCGCCTCCACCGCGTCGAGACCACGCGGCTCCGAGACGTCCTCCCCGCCGACGCGCTCGGCGAGGGCTGGACGGCCACGCGGTCGCTCCGCGCCGGGACGGTCCTCACCGACCGCCACGTCGAGGCCCCGGCCGCGGCCGAGACCGGCGACGCCCTCCGCGTCCGCTACGCGCGCGGCGCCGTGACCGTCGTGCTCGCCTGCGAGGCCCGCGAGCGCGGGGCCGTCGGCGAGGCCGTCCGCGCCGTCTGCGCCGACACCGGCGCCACCTACCGCGTCCTGCTCACCGCGCCCGGCGAGGGCGACTGGGCCGCCACCCTCTAATCCATGATCCGCGTCCTGCTCCTCCTGCTCGTCGCCGCCCCCGTGGGGGCCCAGCCCGCCGCCGAGCCGGCGGCCGAGCCCGCCCCGAGGCGGCCCGTCTCGCTGTTTTCCGACCTCCGCGCCTACCAGGCCGGTGACCTCCTCACGGTCGTCCTCGCCGAGCGGACGTCGGCGCGGCGGCAGTCCGAGAGCTCGGCCCAGGCCACCACGGCCGTGTCGGGGGCCGGGTCGGCGTCGACGGGCGGCTACTTCGGCCTCGACGCCCGCGTCGGCGGCCAGCGCGACGCCGACAGCCGGACGGTCCAGAGCGACCTCCTCTCCGGGACGATCACGGCCCGCGTGGTCGATGTCGACCCGGCCGGCAACCTGGCCATCGAGGGCGAGCGCCGGCTGAACGTCGACGGCGACGTCCACCTCATGACGGTCCGCGGGCTCGTCCGCCCGGCCGACGTGACGACGGCCAACACGGTCCTCTCCTACCAGATCGCCGGGGCCGACGTGGCCTACCAGCAGGAGGGCCGCGGCCCGTCGTTCCTGCGCGGGCGGTTCCTCACCCTCGTCGGCACGGCCGCCGTGATCGTGGGCGCCGTCGTCCTCGGCGCGACCGCCGCCGGCGCCGCCGACGCCCCCTAGCCATGCGCCCGCTCCTCACCCTCCTCCTGCTGGCGGCCCTCGCCGCCGACGCCCCGGCCCAGACGACCGCCAGCGCCCGCCTCAAGGACCTCGTGGTCCCGGCCGGCGCCGCGCCCGTCCAGCTCACCGGCTACGGCATCGTTGTCGGGCTCGACCGGACCGGGGACCGGGCCCGCGGTCGGTCCGGCGCGCCCTACACCGTTCAGAGCATCGCCAACATGCTCCAGCGGTTCGGGATCGCCGTCGACCCCCAGCACCTCGGCTCGCGGAACGCGGCCGCCGTGATGGTCACGGCCACGCTCGACCCGTTCGCCGGGCCCGGCTCGGCCGTCGACGTGACGGTCGCCTCGCTGGGCGACGCCCGCTCCCTGTCGGGCGGCGTGCTTCTCCAGACGCCGCTCCAGGACATGATGAGCGGCGGCGAGGTCTACGCCATGGCCCAGGGGCCGGTCCTCACCGGGACGCTCCTGGCCGACGCCGCCGGGACCTCCGCGCGGACCGGCCCGACCAACACGGGCCGCGTGCCGTCGGGCGGGATCGTCCGCCTCGCGCCGGGCACGGCGCTCCCGACGGGCGCGCTCGACCTCGTCCTCCGCGACCCCGACTTCACGAATGCCGCGGCCGTCACGGAGGCCGTCAACAGCGCCTTCCCGGGTGCCGCGAGCACGGTCCACGCCGGGCTCGTCCGGGTCGAGGTGCCCACCGAGGCGGGCGGGCCGGCCGGGCTGATGGCCGCGCTCGAAGGGCTCCGCGTAGGCGTCGACGTACCGGCCCGCGTGGTCCTCAACGAGCGGACCGGGACGATCGTGGCGGGCGGCGCGGTCTCGATCGCCGAGGTCATGATCACCTACGGCTCGCTCACGATCTCGACCGCCGTCGACCCTGCGATCTCGCAGCCCGAGCCGTTCTCCGATGGCGAGACGGTCGCCTTGCCCGTCGGGAGCGTCGCCATCGACGAGGCGCCGGTCCGCTCGGTCGTGCTCCAGCCGAACACGACGATCGCCGAGCTGGCGGCGGCGCTCAACGAGCTCGGACTCGCGGCCCGCGACGTGATCGCCGTGTTCCAGGCCATCGACCGCGCGGGCGCGCTCCAGGGCGAGCTCGTGGTCC
>JAAXJP010000402.1 GCA_012269805.1 Rubrivirga sp. | reverse complement strand
GAGTGGGGGGACGGGCGAGTCTACAGCGCCCGTCGGGAGGGGGCAAGCGGAACCGGCCGGAGTGAAACGGGAGGGAAAGCCGCCGTGACGCCCATCGCGGGCGGAGCCCGGGGCCCACGCCCGCGTAGTTTCACCCGTTCCGACCTCCGCACTCCCATGTTCGACGACCGCAGCGCGTACCCCCACCCCGACGAGTTCAAGGTGGTCCGCCCCGAGTACTCCGACCCCGAGGACGAGGGCGACGACGTCATCGCGACGATCCAGATCGAGGCGTTCCGCGTCCACGGCTACAGCGCGACGCGGCCGGGCGCCCGGCGGGCCGCGCTTTACGAGGCCGCCAAGACGTACCGGAGCTACCACCCCGGCTACCGCGTCGAGAGCCCGTTCCCGGACGAGTTCGAGGACCGCGAGGGGAAGCAGTGGACGCGCGTCCCGGCCGGCAAGCGCGACACGCTCGGCGACTACACGTTCGAAGACGAGGACGGCGAGGACTCGGCCGACATCGAGCAGATGTTGCTCTGGGACATCCGCCCCGAGCCCGTCTTCGAGGACGACGACGAGTAGCCGCCCTCCCGTTTCGTCACACCGACGCCGTGCCCCACGCCGGGCACGGCGTTTTCTTTGAGCCGCCCTCGTTTCGATCCCCGCCACCGATGCCCCTCCGCTCGCTCCTCGTCGTCCTCGCCGCGCTCGTCGCCGGCGGCTGCGCGCCGGCCCTCACGGCCGCGTCCTCCACCCCCACCGGGCAGGCCGCCATGGAGCGGGCCGTCCAGTCGGCGCTCGTCCGCGCCGGGCTGGCCCAGCCCGCCTCGGTGGCCGTCCCGACCGAGGCCGAGACCCCCGTCCTCCACGCCGGCCCGATGCTGGCCGACGTGACCCAGCGCGGGGCCGCCGTCTGGGTCCTCACGCGCCCCGGCGCCGACGTCGTCGTGGACGCCTTCGGGCCCGACTCGCTCTCGGCCGGCGGGACAGCGCTCGCCGCCTCGGGCCGCACGACGAGCGGGCCGGACGGGACCGCGGCCGTCCACCTTTTCGGCCTCGAGCCGGGCACGACGTACGACGTCACGCTCACCGTCGACGGCGTCGACGTGACGCCGACGGCGTACCCCACACGAATCGACACGCAGCCGCTGTGGCAGTGGCGGACCGACCCGCCGGCGTTCACGGCCGCCGTCGGCTCGTGCTACTACGACAACGACCCGGCCTACGACCGGCCCGGCAACGCCTACGGCGGCCCGACGAGCATCTTCGGCGAGATCGCCGCCCTCGACCCGGACCTCATGCTCTGGCTCGGCGACAACGTCTACCTCCGCGAGGTCGACTGGTGGGACGCGGCCGGGATCGACTACCGCTACCGCCACAGCCGGTCGGAGCCGGCGCTCCAGCCGCTCCTCGCCCGCGCCGCCCATTACGCCACCTGGGACGACCACGACTACGGCCCCAACGACTCGAACCGCTCGTACGTCCTCAAAGCCGAGGCGCTGGAGACGTTCACGGACTACTGGCCGGCCGCCACGCGCGGGATGCCCGGCGTCCCCGGCGTCTTTACCCAGTTCCAGTGGGCCGACGTCGAGTTCTTTATGCTCGACGACCGCTGGCACCGCGCGCCGAACGACGCGCCCGAGGGCGAGCGCCAGATCCTCGGGCCCGAGCAGGTCCAGTGGCTCCTCGACGCGCTCACGACGAGCCAGGCCCCGTTCAAGGTCGTTGCCGTCGGCGGCCAGTTCCTGAACCCGCTCCCCGTCTTCGAGACGTTCGCGGCCATCGCGCCGGCCGAGCGCCAGTTGCTCCTCGACGAGATCGCGGCGCGCCAGATCGAGGGCGTCGTGTTTCTCTCCGGTGACCGTCACCACACGGAGCTCCTCCGGCTGGCGCGGCCTGGCGCGTACCCGCTCTACGAGTTCACGTCGAGCCCGCTCACGGCCGGCGCCTCGACGTACCCGCTCCGCGAGGACTCGCCCGAGCGTGCGAACCCGCTCCGCGTCGACGGCACGCTCGTGGCCGGCGAGCGCAACTTCGGGACGCTCACCGTCACCGGCCCGCGCACCGACCGCGTGATGACGATGCGGACCTACAAGACCGACGGGGCGCTCCTCTGGGAGCACGCCGTCCGCGCCCGCGACCTCCAGTACCCCGGCGCCGACTAGATGCCCCTCCGCGTGCTCATCGTCGACGACGAGCCGCTCGCGCGGCGCCGCGTGGCCCAGCTGCTGGCCGCCGAGCCCGACGTCGAGGTCGTCGGCGAGGCGGAGGACGGGGCGGCGGCCATCGAGGCCGTCGCCGACCTCCAACCGGACCTCCTGTTCCTCGACGTCCAGATGCCCGAGGTCACCGGCCTCGACGTGCTGGCGGCCCTGGCCGAGGCCGAGGGCCCCGTCCCCGCCGTCGTCCTCGCGACCGCCTACGACGAGCACGCCCTCCACGCCTTCGACGCCAACGCCGTCGACTACCTCCTCAAGCCGTACAAGGCCGACCGCTTCCGGGCCGCGCTCGACCGGGCCCGCGCCCGCCTCCGCGAGCGCGCCGCCGCCCCCGACGACGCGCTCCGCCAGCAGGTCGAGGGGCTGCTGGCGTCGCTCGCCGCCGAGCGGGCCTCCGCTCCCCCAGAGCCGACGCCCGAGCGCCTCGTCGCCCGCGTCGGCGACCGGCACGTGTTCGTGGGGCTCGACGAGGTCGACTGGCTGGAGGCCGAGGGCAACTACGTCCGCGTCCACGCGCGCGGCCAGGAGCACCTCTTGCGCGACACGATCGGCGGACTGGCGGACCGGCTGCCCGCCCGGTTCGTCCGCGTCCACCGCTCGTCGGTCGTCAACGCCGACCGGATCCGCGACGTGGAGCCGCTCGCCAAGGGGACGTACCTCATCCGCCTCCGCAGCGGCGACACCGTTGCCACGGGGCGGGCCTACCGCGACGCCGTCCAGGCCCTCCTCGATGGCTGAGGCCCCCGACTCGCTCCGCCTGACGCGCCGCGCCGTGGGCCTCGTCTACGGCCTGTGGCTGGCCGCGCTCGTCGTGAGCTACGGCGCCGAAGCCCTCGCCCGGACCATTTCCGAGACCGCCCAGGTCGGCGTCGGGCCGGAGTTCCTGTGGGTCCCGCCCCTCGACGCCGTCCTGTGGACGCTCGTGACGCTCGCGGGCATCGCGCTCACGCGGCGGTTCCCGCTCGACCGCGGGCGCTGGCTCCGGCACGGCCTCGTGCTGCTGGCGGCCGGGCTCGCCGTGATCCCCGCCCGAAACGTCGCGCTCGTCGCCCTCGTCAGCGCCGGCGACGCCCTCCGCTCCGA
>JAAXJP010000451.1:2732-3287 GCA_012269805.1 Rubrivirga sp. | reverse complement strand
CACGCTCGGCGGCCTCGACGGGGGCACGATCGCCTACAAGCGACACCGCAGCGAGGCGCGGGCCCTCCGGGTCGGCGTGACGCTCGACGCCTCCGCCGAGGTCGACTTCGACAACGACGCGGACCGCGAGCGGCTGTTGCTGAGCGCGACCGCTCTCGGCCTGCGGTACCGGCGCTCGCGCACCCCGGTGTACCTCTACACCGGGCTCGGCCCGACGGGCCAAATCGTCGCCCAGCGTGCCGATGGCGGATCCGGCGCGTCGACGAGCGTCGCGGACCTGTCGCTCGGGCTGGCCGGCGTCGTCGGCGTCGAGTGGGTGGTCGCGGAGGCGATCGGGGTCACCGGCGAGTACGGCCAGGCGCTCCTGATCGGCGGCCGGATCGGCGACGGGGGCGACGCGCTCCGCCTCGACCTCCGCCCCCGCGGCGCCCGGCTCGGCGTGAGCGTGTACTTCTAGCACCCCGTGCCGTGGGGGGCCCCCGCCGAGGGCGGGGGGGGGCGCGCCCCGCGCCCCCCGCCGCGCCGAGGCGGCGGCCCCGGGGCGCGGGGGGGGCG
>JAAXJP010000451.1:0-2722 GCA_012269805.1 Rubrivirga sp. | reverse complement strand
CGCCCCGCCCGCCCCCCCCGCGGCGCCGGGCGGGGCGTGACCGTGAACTACTCCCACCCCGGGCCGGGTGCCCCCGCCTCGACGACGAGGCGGGCCCACACGCGACCGGCCCGGAGACGCAGTGCGCGTCCCCGGGCCGGCGAGTCCCTGAAGCGTGTCGCGAGCCGCTAGCGGTCGCGGACCTCGATGTCGGTGTCGAGGACCGGCTCCACCGGTTCCGCGCCGAACTGCCGGACGCGCTCCTCGGCGTCGCGGCGCTCCTGGTTGAGGAGGCCCCGCGGGAGCTCCCGGCTCATCCGCGTGCGGAGGTCGTCGGCCACGCGGGCGCGCAGCACGATGATGATCTCGTTCTGGTTGATCGAGGTCTGGTTGTACGAGAAGAGGTACTTGATCAGCGGGATGTCCTTGAGGATCGGGATCCCGCGGCGCGTGACCGACTCGTCGGTCGACGTCAGGCCGCCGATCGCTCGCATCTCGCCCGAGAGGAGCGGGAGCTGCGTGGCGATGTCGTCCTTGTTGATCGCGATCCCGTCGCCCGACGGGACGCCGGTCGACTTCTCGACCTTCACGTTGAGGTGGATGAACTCGACCGGGTTCCCCTCGCGCTCGTCGACGATGAGCGTCGGCGTCACGTCGATGATGGTGCCCGTCGAGAAGAACTGCGTGATCGCGTTGCCCTGGAAATCGCGGACGGTGACCGGGATGTCCTGGCCGCTCTGCATCCGGCCCTGCTCCCCGCTCTGCACGACCGTGAACGGCGTGGCGATCGTCTGGCCGTAGCCCTGCTCCTCGAAGTAGCGGAACAGCTGGAGGATCTGCGTCATGCTGACGCGGTCGGAGGAGGCCTCCAGGAACCCGTCGAGCGCGTCGAAAAACGAGCCGGCGTTGACGAAGAACTCCGTCCGGTTCTCGGAGCCGGCCCCAGAGCCCGTCCCAGAACCGGAGCCGGAACCGCTGCCAGACTGGCCGGCGGCCTGGCCGAACAGGCTGGCCCAGTTCGTGCCGACCTCGCGGGCGCGGCGCGTGTTGAGCTGGAAGATGACGGCGTCGATCCGAACCTCGCGGGTGTCGGCCGTCGCGGGGAGGTCCGCCACGGCCGGGCCCGCAGAGACCGGCTGGACGGCCCCGACGTTCGTCGCGGACGCCCCGTCGGTCGTCGTCGCGACGAGCTGGGGCTCGGCCACGATGAAGTAGCCTTCGGACTCGGAGAAGTCGAGGTTGTTGCGGTCGAGCACGAGCTCGAACGCGTCGATAAAGTGGACGCCGTTGAGGGCCACGCCGAGGGGCTCGGTGCGGTCCTGGGGGTCCACGACGCGCTTGCCGGTCACGCGGTAGAACGTCGGGTTGACGAGCCGGAGGAACTGGTTCATCGGCGTCGTCGCGGGGAACGAGACGAGCTCGTCCGGCGGGACGTAGCCGCGGACGACGCGGTCCTGAGCGTGGGCGGCCGGGGCCAGCGCCGGAGCCGCGACGAGCACGGCGAGCAGCGCGAGCACGGGCCCGAAGCGGACGCGGCGGTGCGGGGTCGGAATCATGGGTCGGGGGGTCAGGGACGTACGGGGGAGCGGACCGAGGCGCGGGCCCCGGTCTGGAGGTGAGCCGTGGCTAGTCGTTTTGGGGGGTCCGGGGCGTGATCTCGGTGCCCTGGTACGTGCCCGCCTCGAGGGCCTCGGGCGTACCGGGGGCCGGGGGCGCCGCGTCGAGCGTGGGCCCGGCCGGGACCGACCCGCGCGACGGCGAGAAGGACTGGCGGCCGAGAGCCTGGCGGTAGCGGGCGCCCGTCTCGAGGTCGAGCTCGACGCGCTCGCGGATGCCCCCGCGGTTGAAGTCGACCGTGACGCGGGCCCGCGTCGGGTCCACGTTGGCGATCCGGCCGAGGTAGACGCGGTCGCCGGCGCGGAGCTCGCGGAGCTCGCCGCCCCGGTCGAACACCGCGATCCCGCCGATCACGCTCACGAGCGCGTCGGTCTCCGGCTCGACGAGGTCGTCCGTGTTCGGCGGCAGCTGGTCGAGGATGAACGGGAAGAACGGGTTGATGGCCGCGCGGCGGGCCGGGAACGCCTCCGGCGGCGGCACGACGGCGCTGTCCGGAGCCGAGATGTCGCGGTTGGTGCTGAAGAAGGCGTCGACGGCCATCGCGAACTCGGCCAGGATCACCTGCCGGCCCGGGCCCTGGCCCTCGCCGCCCCCGCCGACGGTCGTGACGTGCTTCTTGACCGAGAGGTCGCGGACCCGGTACATCCCGCGGCTGTTCTCGACGTGCCAGATAAAGGCGTAGAGGCTCTCGAAGTAGGCCTCGCCCGTGACCTGGTAGGTGTAGTACGAGGCCGTCGGGCCGTTCGTCACGCCGGTCAGCGAGAGGTCGAACCGGTTGAAGCCCCGGGTCGAGAGCGCGTTGAGGTACGAGACCACGTCGGCCGACGAGAGGTCGGACGGGAGGACCTTGTAGCGCGTGTTCCAGCGGGCGAGCGTGAGCGCCGCCGCCTCGCTCGCCGAGGCCTCCTCGGCGATGAGCGTCTCGACCTCGGCCGCGGCGTTCTCGAGCGCCTCGATATCGGCCTGGACGGTCTCGAGCTCTGTGGGCTGGACCTTCTGCGTCACGTAATACCCCCCACCCCCGGCCGCGGCCAGGAAGACGGAGAGGACGAGCGTGTTGAGGACTTCGTTGGACATGTCGTCGGGGGAGCCGAGGGCGTGAGCCGGGGAGAGCCGGGGGCTAGAG
>JAAXJP010000266.1 GCA_012269805.1 Rubrivirga sp. | reverse complement strand
AGCAGGCCCTACGCCAGGCCGGACCCGAAGCGGCGGAGGAGCACGAGAAAAAACGGGACGCCGCAGATGGCCGTGAGCACGCCCACGGGGACCTCCTGACCGGGGAGGACCGTCCGCGCGGCGAGGTCGGCGAGGAGGAGGAAGAGGGCGCCGCCGACGAAGGCGAGCGGCACGAGCCGCCCGTGCGTTGCGCCGGCGACGAGCCGGACCGCGTGCGGCACGATGAGCCCGACGAACCCGATGACGCCGGCCGAGGCGACGAGCACGCCCGTCGCGACGGCCGCGATGGCGATGAGCACGCGCTTTAGCGCCTCGACCGGGACCCCGAGCGCGGCGGCCGGCTCTTCACCCGTCGTGAGGAGGTCGAGCGGGCGGGCCAGCGCCCACAGCGCGGCGAGCGAGGACAGCGACACGACGAGCGGTCCCACGACCGTCTCCCACCGCGCCCGCGACAGCGAGCCGAGCAGCCAGAACAGCACCGCCCGCAGCTTGTCGGGCTCCGGCGAGGCGTAGGTCACGAACGCCGTGACCGACCCCAGCAGGGCCGACATCGCGACGCCCGCCAACAGCAGACGCGTCGTGGAAAGCGTCGGGCCGCGGCGGGCGGCGGCGAACACGGCGGCGACGGCGAGCCACGCGCCGGCCGTCGCGGCGACCGGCATCGACACCGTGCGCGAGACGACGGCCGGCACGAACCCGAGGTAGAACAGCGCGGCCCCCGCGCTCGCCCCCGACGACGCGCCCAGGATGTACGGCTCGGCGAGCGGGTTGCGGACGAGCGCCTGCATCGCCACGCCCAAGACCGCGAGCCCCCCGCCGACTGCCAGCGCCAGCGCGACGCGGGGGACGCGGAGCTGCCATACGATGAGTCGGTCCACCTCGGTGCCGGTCCCCACAAGGCTCGCCCACACGCGGCCCGGGCCGAGGTCCGCGCTGCCCCACGTGAGGCTGGCGGCGACGGCGAGCCCCGTGGCGACGGTCAGCACGAGTCCGACCAAGACGGGGTGTCCGCCGAGGCGGGACGGCTCGCCTGCGGGCATCAGGCCGCCCCGGCAGCGAACGCCTCGGGGTGGAGCAGCCGCGCCAGCCGCTCCAGGCCCTCGACCAACCGTGGTCCCGGCCGGCTGACGAGGTCCGGGTCGATCCCGTAGACGCGGTCGTTCTGCACGGCGGGGAGCGAGAAAAACGTCGGGTGGTGCTCAAGGAGCCGCGACGACTCGTAGTCCGGCCCCGCGAGCACGATGATGACCTCCGGCGCCATCTCGAGTACGGCCTCGTCGCTGGGCTGGGAGGCGGCGCCGGGGTAGACGTCGGTCAGGTTCTGCCCGCCCGCGAGGCGGACGAGCTCGCTCGCGTACGACTCGCGGCCGAACGCGTACAGCGTCTCGTCGCCGACGAGCAAGAGCACGCGGGGGGCAGAAAACGGCTGGACCGCGTTCTGGACGACCGCGACGCGGCGCTCGAAGGCGTCGGCGGCCGGGCTCCCGCCGGTCGTGGCGAGGAGGGTGTCGAGCGTGCGCAGCGCACGCGGGACGTCGGCGACCTCGTCGAACCGGAAGAGGTAGGTCGGGACGCCGAGCGCCGCCAGCCCGTCGGCGGACTCGGCGGCGTTCACCTCCGCCGAGCCGATCGCGAGGCCAGGCTGGAGCGACACGACGCGCTCGGCGTCGAGCGGGAGCGACTGGAACCGGGGCAGGCTGTTCACCTCCGGCGGAAAGCTGTCGCTCATCGACACGGCCGCGAGCCGGTCGGCCCCGGCGGCCTCGGCGACGAGCTCGGTGACGTTCGGCGCGAGCGGCAGGACCGCCTCGGGGACCCCGTCGAGGGCGACCGTCCGGCCGAGGTCGTCGCGGACCTCGGACGGGGCGTCGGGGGCGCAGGCGGCGAGCGCCACGAGGCCGACGAGGAGGGCGAGCAGGGAGCGGCGCATGGCAAGAGAGGGGCGACGGCTAAGTTACCCGGCCATGACTGCCCACGTCCTCGTCAATCCCGCCGCGCGCGGAGGTCGGAACCGGGCCCTCCGCCCGGCCCTCGACCGTCACCTCCTGGACGCTGGCATCTCGGCGGAGGTCTGGGAAACGGCCGGGCCCGGCGACGCCGAGCGGATGGCGCGCGGGCTCGGCGACGACGGCGTCCTCCTCATCGTGGCCGGCGGCGACGGCACCGTCCACGAGGTCGTCAACGGGCTCGTCGGGACGGGTGGGACGCTGGCGGTGCTCCCGGTCGGGACGGGGAACGACTATGCCCACGCGCTCGGGATGGCCGACGACCTTGCCGAGGCGGTCCGGCAGGTCGCGACGGCGGAGGTCCAGGCCGCCGACGTCGGCCGCGTCCGGTGGACCGATGGGAAGGGCGGGTCGCGGGAACGACTGTTCGCCAATGGCCTCGGCGTCGGGTTCGACGCTCGTGTGGCGGCGTTGGCGGCGGAGACGAAGTGGCTCGGCGGGCAGGCCGCGTATCTGGCCGCCGTGTTCCGCACGCTGTGGGCATGGCGCCGGCCGACGCTCCGCGCCCGAGCCCGCTCGGCGGTCCCCGCGGGCGCCACCGACGAGACGCCGGCGCTCGACGTCGACGGCTCGCTCTTCCTGTGCGAGATCGGCAATGGCCACTCGGCCGGCGGCGGGTTCTTGCTCACCCCGGACGCGACGCCGTTCGATGGGCTCCTCGACGTCTGCCACGTCCGTCACGTGCCGACGGCGCGGGCCCTCAAGCTCCTCCCGACGACGTTCTCCGGCGACCACGTCACGGCGCCCGAGGTCACGATGTCGCGCGTTTCGGCGCTCACGCTCGCCGTCGAGCCCGCTGTAGGCGTCCACGCCGACGGCGAGATCCTGACGGCCGACGCCGTCGCGCTCTTCGTGGAGGTGCTCCCCGGCGCGCTGGCCGTCGTCGCGCCGGGCCGAGCGGCGTAACGTCTGGATTCGAAGGCGGTACGGCGTTACGATTCGTACCATCCGGTCTCCGCAGGTCTCCCGTTTCCCCCCGGACATGAGCCAGAAGCGCATTTACGTCGTCGACGACGACCCCAAGATCGGCGAGCTGTTCGCCAAGGTCCTCGGCCGCGACGGCTACGCCACTCAGGGCTTCACCTCGGCCGAGCCGCTCCTCCAGGCCTGCGACGACGGCCGGGCGCCGGACCTCGTCCTGACCGACCTCATGATGCCCGACGTCTCGGGCATGGAGCTGATCGAGGCCCTCCGCGAGCGCGGCCTGACGATCCCGGTCATCGTCATGACGGCCCACTCGTCGGTCCAGACGGCCGTCGAGGCCATGCGGCTCGGGGCGTTCCACTACCT
>JAAXJP010000510.1 GCA_012269805.1 Rubrivirga sp. | reverse complement strand
CTTCCCGGCCACGCTCCGTGCCCAGCTCCTCGGCGCTGACACACCGGCGCCCCCACCACCTCCCCGCTCTCCGCCTCCAAATCTGCAGACCCTGAAGACGCAGACGGTCGCCAAGGCCAACAAGACGGTCACCCCGGCCTCGAAGAACCACGGCGTTCTCTCGCAGATGAACGATGAGGACCTGATGTCCCAGTTCCAGATGGGCACGGTCGAAGCGTTCGACATCCTCGTCAGCCGCTACCACGACCCGCTGACGAACTACATCTACCGGTTCCTCGGCGACCTCAAGGAGTGCGAGGACCTGCTTCAGGAGACGTTCCTCCGCGTCTACCGCAACCGGCACAGCTACCGTCGAATTGCCAAGTTCTCGACGTGGCTCTACACGATCGCCGGCAACCTCGCGCGGAGCGAGTACCGCAAGCGGAAGCGCCGCCGCCTCTACAGCCTCCAGTCGGTCAACCGCGACGACGAGGAGTACGAGGTCGAGATCCCCGACGAGACGTTCCTCCCGGACAAGCACGCCGAGGGGACGATCCAGGACAAGTACATCCAGGAGGCCCTCGCCCAGATCCCGGAGGAGTTCCGCGAGGTCGTCGTCCTCCGCGACGTTCAGCAGCTCGCCTACGAGGAGATCGCCGACATCACCGGCCTCCCGATGGGCACGGTCAAGAGCCGGATCAACCGTGGCCGGACCAAGCTCCAGGGGATCCTTAAGGAGGTCTACACGCCGGAGGAGGCCTAGGCACCCCGCCCAAGCTTCCCGGCACGAGCCACCACAAGGGCGGCCTCTTTCGAGGGGTCGCCCTTTTTGTCTCCGTCCGCCTCGGCGGGTCGGCCAGACGGGTGGCCGAGACGGGCGTCCTCGCTGTCTCTCCACGGGCCGCGCCTTGCCGCGCCGCGCGGCGCCGGGCTATGTTCGCCGTCTGTCGGGCCCTTAGCTCAGGGGTTTAGAGCGCTCGCCTCACACGCGAGAGGTCGTTGGTTCAAATCCAACAGGGCCCACTCTGAAGCCCGGTATCCTGTCGTGGGACACCGGGCTTTCTGTTGATTGGTGGAGCAATCGCGAGAGTCCGGTACCACGACTCCGCCGACCGGCCCATAGCGAGAGATGGGTCGGCCGCTGGCGCGTAGCGTCCATACTCGATCACGGCGCTGGGAGTGCGAGCGCCACCAGCCCTACAGCTGGCGGAGGTAGCTCACCTTGAACACGCCCCGCTGCTCGGGGAGGTACGCCTGGGGGTCGGCGAAGCGCCGGGCCGTCGGGACGTAGTACCGGGCGTCGTTGACGACGAGGTAGACGTAGGAGAGCGGGGCGAATTCCCACGAGACGCGGGCATTCAGCGACGCGAGGTCGGCGAGCGAGTTGTACTGCCAGAACGCCGTGGCCTGGAGCCGGGGCGAGAGCGCGGCCCGGACCTCGGCGCCGACGAGGTGGCTCCGTACGTCGACCGCGTCGATGCCGAGGCCGTAGGCGTCGTTGAGCTCGTACCGGACGGCGAGCGCGAGCCGGGGCGACGGGGCGGCCGAGGCGCTGGCGGAGAGCGTCGTCAGCCGACCGTCGTAGTAGCCGCCGGTCGCGGCCGAGAGCGCGCCCGAGAGCCGGCGCGAGGGGTCCGAGACGAGCGCCGTGCCGACCTGGGCGTAGCGGTACGACCCGGCGGCGACCGACGCGCCGAGCGGACGGAAGCCGACTGCCTCCTCGGCGTCGAGCTCCTGCCAGGACGGGCTCACCGAGACCGACGCCGTCGCCCCGTTCTGGAACTGGACCTCGACCGGCGTCACCGTCACGTCGGCCTGGAGGAAGGCCCGGTCGCTCAGCCGGTGGTAGGTGTAGGCGTAGGCGCTCGGGGCGAGCGCGCGGACCGACGACGGGAGCCACTCCGGCCGGAGGTCGAGCGTGACGGCCGGGCTATTGAGGACGACGTCGCGTCGAAAGATGAACCCGGTCGCCGCCTCGTAGCCGGCCGTGGCGACGTCTTGGAAAAACCCGGCGTAGCCCCAGTCCGCTTCGTTCCGCGCCCAGACGTAGTGGGCGTACCCCTCGCCGCCCTCGCCCGACGTTCCCGAGGCCGACGCAAACGCCGTCACCGCCCCGGTCCGTCCGAGGCGGGCGTACCCGTCGACGACGGCGACCGCGTTCGTCCGGTCGGGCACGCCCTCGGCCCCTGGCTCCGCCGCCTCGTCGTGGCGGGCGACGATCATCCCGCCGACCCGGTTCTCGGCGCCCACGTTGAGGCTCGCCCGGCCGACCCCGAACCACGCGGCCGGGACGCCCTCGGCCGACCGCTGGCGGACGCCGAGCGCGCCGGCCCGGCCCCACGCCCCGCCCGAGACGAGCCGGACCCCGGCGTCGAGCCCGACGGGCCGCCCGGCGTCGAGCCCGATCCGGCGGCTGTAGAACGGGGTGAACTGGCTGTTCCCGAGGGCGAACACGTCGGCCGCCTCGAGGAAGAACGCCCGCTTCTCGGGGAAGAAGACCGAGAACCGCGAGAGGTTGACGACCTGCTGGTCGGCGTCGGCCTGGGCGAAGTCCGTGTTGACCGTCAGGTCGAGGACCGTGCTCGGCGTCACGGCCCACTTGAGGTCGCCGCCGACCTTCAGGGCCGCGTCGTCCCCCAGCGGGCCGTCGCCGACCCGGCCCGCCTCGGCGAGCGCGTAGGGCTGGACGCGGAGGTTCCGGCCTGGCGGCGGCGGCTCGACGCCCGTGAGCGTCCCGGCGTACGCGAGGTGGTACGGCGTGAACGCGCGGGGCCACGGGCTCCAGGCGTGGAGCTCGCGGCTCCGGCGGAGGTTGCGCGAGAGCTGGAGCCCCCACGTCTGGGTGCCGCCCACGGAGCCGGCGGCCGGGTAGCGGAGCGTGGCCCAGGGGATCGCGATCTCGGCGGTCCACCCCGAGTCGCTCACGGCCGTCCGGGCGTCCCAGACGCCGGCCCAGTCGCGGTTGGCCGTCACGCCGTCGCGGACCTGGAGGTCGCGGAGCGTCCCGTACGGGGTGACCTGGAAGGCCACGGCGTTGCGGCGGTCGCCGAACGGGTCGAGCGTGACGGAAAAATGGTCGTTGTCGAAGTAGTCGAAGTCGCGGCGGAGGTCGCGGACCCGGAGCCCGGCGGCGCCCACCGTGTCGCGCAGCACGGCGCCGACGTAGAGCGCGCGGCCGTCGAACGCGACGCGGACCTCGGTGGCGAGCGCGGCGGGCGCCCCGGCGTCGGGCTCGACCTGGCGGAACCCGCCCGCGACGGGCACGCCGGCCCACACGGCCTCGTCGAGCCGGCCGTCGAGGCGGACGGAGCCGTCGGGGAC
>JAAXJP010000292.1:1939-3308 GCA_012269805.1 Rubrivirga sp. | reverse complement strand
GTCCATGACGTCCCGCTCAACCCACTGGCCGAACACGAGCGTCTTGGCCTTGCCCGAGTGCGACGCGACCTGCTCGATGCCCGCGTGCTGAGACCGGACCTGCGTGACTTGGAGTCCCAGCAGGAGGACGCCGGCGACGATGATCGCGACGAGGTTGTCGAGGATGAACTGCATGACGACGTGGCTTGGAGGGACGAGCGCCTACGGGGTCGGCGTCTGGTCGTGAGGCCCTCCGCCGTCCTCGTCGCCCCCGGAGCCGTAGGTGGAGTCGTAGTAGTCCGAGTTCTCCCAGTCCATCTCGGCCTTGATCGGGTCGTACGACACGACGCGGGTGCCGCGGTAGACGCCGTTCTCGTCCCCGGCGAAGGGCGAGCGGATGTCGATGAGGACCCGCTTGTGGCGCGTCGGGCCGGCCGCCTCGACCATGCTGTCCGGGTTGTCGACGTAGTAGACCAGGAGGCGGACCTCGAACGGGAGCGACCGCTCGTGCGACAGCCGGATCTCGACCGGCCGCCAGCCGTCGTCGTCGACGTCGGCGGGGTCCCAGGACACGTCGTCGACATCGTCACAATCGGGCGTGAGGGCTGGGCGGAGCAGGTCGCAGCCCTCGTCCCCTCGGTCGGCCGGGCCGAACGTGTCACCGTCCGTGAACTCGCCGGGGGCCTCAGGGACCATCCCGTTCGCGTCGGCGATGGCCGCCGGGGTCGACTCCTCGTCGAACGACCGACCGTCGACGAACGCGAGGATCTCCGAGGCGAGCCCGGCCGCGGCCAATTCGACCTCGTCCGTCACGAGGTTCTGGTGCGACCGGAGCGTGAGCCGTTGCTGGTTGAAGGTGAGGAAGGACGCCAGGACGAGCGCGAGGAGCGCGAGGAGGGTCTGGGGCATGTGAGCCGTCCGTGGTGGAGCGCCGCAAAACTGACTGGTGTGTCGGGGCCCGTGTCTCTTTTCTGGACCAGACAGCCGTTACGACGCGTCCGCATTCCAATTCGAAACCAGTGCAGATCACTTCTACCCAGCCGGGCCTCGCCTTCGGCCAAACAGGCCACCCAGTTCGCCATCAAACGCGGGGTAGGTATACCACTTCGCTCATCTCGGACAGGAAGACCCGAGGCCGAACGAACCGGCCACACCGTCTCCTGACGACGACCGGACCAGCCGCAACTTCTCGTCTGCGTACCGCTGGGGCGAAGCCCGCGCGACGTCGAGCGTCGCCTCCTCCCTCTTAGGCCCGGCCCGCCGCGGCGCCGCGGCGGGCGCGGCGGGCGCGGGGGGGGGGGGGGGGGGGCCCCGCCCCCCCCCGCCGGGGGGGGCGCCGCGCCCCCCCCCCCGCCCCCCCCCCCGCCGCGGGCGGCGGGGCGGGGGCGGG
>JAAXJP010000292.1:0-1929 GCA_012269805.1 Rubrivirga sp. | reverse complement strand
CTGGGGCGAAGCCCGCGCGCCGTCGCGCGTCCCCTCCACCCACTTCGGCCCGCCCCGCCTCGGGGCCGAGGCGGGCGCGGTGGCGGGCTAGTGCTCGCCCGCCGTGACCCGCATCATCTCGTCCAGCGACACCTCGCCGCGCAGCACCAGCACGCGGGCCGACGCCTGGAGCGTGAGCATCCCCTCCCCCTCCGCGATCGTCCGGATCTCGTCCTCGTTGATCTCGCCGCCGGCGGACACGATGGCCGCCTGGATGGCCGGGGAGAAGTACAGGGCCTCGGCGCAGGCGCGGCGCCCCTTGTAGCCCTTCCCCTTGCACGTCGAGCACGACCCGCCTGTGTTGGCCTCGTAGATCGTCGCCTCGGCGATGTCCTCGGGCGTGAATCCGAGCTCGGCCATCATGAGCTCGTCGCGCTCCCGCATGGGCGTCTTGCAGTCCGGGCAGAGCGTCCGGATGAGCCGCTGGGCCACGACGAGGTTGATGGCGTACGCGATGAGGAAGGGCTCCAGCCCCATCTTGTAGAGGCGGGAGACCGCCGAGGGCGCGTCGTTGGTGTGGAGCGTCGAGAACGTGAGGTGGCCCGTGTTGGCCAGCTTGATGGCGAGCTCGGCCGTGTCCTTGTCGCGCATCTCGCCGACCATGACCACGTCCGGGTCGTGCCGCAGGATGGCCCGGAGCGCCTGCTCGAGCGAGAGCTTGTGGCTCAGCTTGATCTGGCGGACGCCCGGGATGATGTACTCGACCGGGTCCTCGACCGTGAGCACGTTGACCTCCGGCGTGACGACGTTCGAGAGCGCGGCGACGAGCGTCGTCGACTTGCCCGAGCCCGTCGGGCCGGTCAGGATGACCATCCCGTGCGGCTGGCGGATCGCCTTGCCGAACTGCTGGAGCGCGCCCTCGAGGAGCCCGAGCTTCGAGAGGTCCGTGATGACCTTCCGGTCGTCGAGGATCCGGATGACGATGGACTCGGCGCGGACCTCGGGGTTCGCGTTCGCGATCGGGAGGATCGAGACGCGGTACCGGATGAGGGTCCCGTCGATCTTGCGCTGGATGAACCCGTCCTGGGCCATGTCGCGCTCGAACCGGTCGACGTTCAGCGAGGCGTCCTTGAACACGGCCAGGAGCGCCTCCGGGTGCCCGCGCGTCTCGGTGTGCCAGTGGGCGAGGCGGCCGTCGACGCGGAAGTGGACCTCGGTCTGGCGCTTCGCGTTCGGCCAGATGTGGATGTCGGACGCGCCCATCCGGACGCCCTCGACGAGGATGGCCTCGGTCAGGTTGAGCAGGGCCGACTGCGAGATCTCGGCCTCGAGGGCCTCCTCGTCGACGAGCCCCTTCTCCCCGCTCTCGAACGAGACGCCGAAGTCGACGTCGGGCCCCTCCGACTCGGACAGCCGCTCGAGGTACTCGTTCTTCCGCGGGAACGCCTCGACGAGCACGCGGTCGACGACGTCGCCGGGCGCGTAGCACAGCTCGAACCGCTCGAGTTCGAGACTGTTGATGACCTTCTGCAGCTCCGGCCGCATCGGGTCCTCCGTGATAAAGACGAGCTTGAGGATGCCCGACGGCTGGTCCTGCGCGTAGGCGTACGGGACCGCCTTGAGCTCGATGAGCTTGTCGCCGAGCCCCTCGTCGAACGACTCGATGACGGTCTTGGCGAACTCGGCCTCGGGCTCGCGGTCCTTGACCGGCGCCAGCCGGAAGGCGTACGTCGCCGCGGCCTGCTCGAAGACGTGGTTCCGGTCGACCCCCTTGACGGCGATGAGGCTCCGCCACAGCGGCGCGCGGGCGCCGGCCTGCTTCCGCTCGGCCTCGGCGGCCGTGACCTGCTCGGCCGTGACGAGCCCCCGGCGGAGGAGCGCCTGCACGACGCGGTCCTGGACGTGGGAGTAGGCCTGGTCCTGGGCGACCGGCGCGGCCGGCCCGCCGAC
>JAAXJP010000083.1:1970-13137 GCA_012269805.1 Rubrivirga sp. | reverse complement strand
TCCAGGCTGCGAAACGCGGTGTGGACGTCCGTCTGCTGCTGCCAGGAAAGAGCGACGTCCCGATCACCCGGTGGGCGGCCCGGGCCGCCTACCGGACGCTGTTGGCGGCGGGCATCCGGGTCTTCGAGTATCAGCCGCGCATGCTCCACGCCAAGACCGCCGTCGCGGATGGCGTCGTCGCGACCGTGGGCACGGCCAACCTCGACTACCGCAGCTTCTTCGTCAACTACGAGATCAACCTCTTCTCCGCCAACCGCGCCCTGTGCACGGCCCTGGAGGAACAGTTCAGGACGGACCTGGGCGATGCGGTTGAGGTCACCGCCCGTGGCTGGTCGAGGCGCCCGTGGGGCGGGATGGCCGCCGAGGCGGTCGGCTGGACCGCTCGGCGCTGGCTGTGACCGACGCCAACCCCCTCTCGACATCGCCATGAGGACACCGCCACATATGCCAGCACGGGACGTGCGCGCCTCGACGCGCCCGTCCGCCACCCGGCCATCGGCTACGGGGCCTTCTGGCCCGCCGCCGGTGACCGTCTCGTTCGGCGGGCGCGCGGCCCGTGTCTCGCCGAGATCACGAACAACCTGAAACCGCCACGACCCATGACCGACGAAGCCACCACCCACGCCACGGGGACGGTCGAGTGGTTCGACGCCGAGCGCGGCGTCGGGCTCATCTCGTCCGACGACGGCGCGGCGCCCTGCGCCGTCCACGCCGGCACGCTCCGCGCCTGCGGCGTCGCCTCGCTGGCGGCCGGGGACCGCGTGCGGTTCCAGGTACGGACTGAGGGGGGCAAACGCACCGCGACCGACCTGGCCCTGCTCCCCGCCGTGCAGCGGTGGGAGAACGAGGGCGGAGCCGTCAACCCCGGCGCCTGACAAATCCCACGACCCCATGCATGACGTCCCTTTCGGCCTGGCCATCTGGCTCGGCGGCCTCATCCTCCTCATCGTCGTCGTGCTCTACGTCGTGCCCTGGTGGCAGGCGCGCCGGAAGCGCGCCGCGTCGCCTCCGTCAGGGCCAACGGACGACCCCGAAACCGACGGCCTGCCTCGATCCGGCCCCTGACCGCCGTGCCTCCTACGGCCGAAATGACCCGGCCTCATCGCTCTCCGCATGTACCCCCGCATCAGCGACCTCTTTCAGGACCTCCTCGGGGTCGACGTCGCCCTCCCGTTCTACTCGTTCGGGCTGATGGTGGCCCTCGCCATCCTCGCGGCGGCGTGGATGACGCAGCGAGAGCTCGACCGGATGTACGGCCTCGGCCTCGTCGGCTCGGTGCGCGTGCGGGCGAAAGACGCCAAGGGCAGGCCCCGGACGACGGCGCAGAGCCCCTCCGCGCTCGTCTGGACGATGGCGCTGCTCGCAGCCGGCTTCGGTATCGCCGGGGCCAAGCTGTTCCACGTCGTCGACTACTGGGACGAGCTCACCCAGGACCCGGTCGGGATGGTGGTCTCGACGTCGGGCCTGACGTTCTACGGCGGCCTCGTCGTGGCGACGGTCGCCGTGGCGGCGTACGCCTACCGCAAGGGCCTCCGCGTGCCGCGCCTGGCCGACGCCGCCGCGCCGGGCATGCTGCTGGCGTACGGGATCGGCCGGGTCGGCTGCTACCTCTCCGGCGACGGCGACTGGGGCGTCTGCTCCAGCCTCGCCGACAAGCCGGGCTGGATCCCGGCCTTCCTCTGGAGCGAGACGTTCCCCCGCAACATCGTCGGTCCGGGGCGGACGACCATCGACCCCGTCGTCTTCAACGCCCAGTACCGGGGGGCCGAGTGCGCGCTCGCGGCCCCCGACGGAGTCTACCCGACGATGCTCTACGAGCTGGCGATGGCGGCGGCCCTCGCGGGCGCCCTGTGGCTCCTCCGGAAGCACCCGTTCAAGGCCGGCTGGCTGTTCTCGCTCTACGCCGTGTTCGCGGGGGCCGAGCGGTTCCTCATCGAAGAGATCCGCGTCAACCCCGAGGCCGCGTTCGGCCTCCCGCAGTCGCAGATCATCTCCATCGGGTTCGTCGTCGCCGGACTCGTCGGCCTCGCCGTGACGACGCGCCGACGGCCACCCCTCGAAGCGCCCGTGTCGAGGCCGGTCCCGGAGGCCGTCTCCACCGGATCGCCCCTCTGACGTCCCCTCTCACGCCCCGCCTTCGCCTCCCCACCGCCATGACCATCGACGACCAGACAGACCCGCTCCCCCTCTCCGACGACGACCTTGCCCGTTTCGACGCCTACTGGCGCGCGGCCAACTACCTCTCGGTCGGCCAGATCTACCTCCTCGACAACCCGCTCCTCCGCGAGCCCCTCACGCTGGAGCACGTCAAGCCGCGGCTGCTCGGCCACTGGGGCACCACGCCCGGCCTCAACTTCGTCTACGTCCACCTCAACCGGCTCATTCGGGAGCGCGACCTCAGCGTGCTCTACGTCACCGGGCCGGGCCACGGCGGCCCCGGCATCGTCGCCAACACGTACCTCGAAGGGAGCTACACCGAGCACTACCCGGACATCACGCAGGACGCCGAGGGGATGCGGAAGCTGTTCCGCCAGTTCTCGTTCCCCGGCGGCATCCCGAGCCACACCTCGCCCGAGACGCCCGGATCGATCAACGAGGGCGGCGAGCTCGGCTACTCCCTCGCCCACGCCTACGGGGCCGTCTTCGACAACCCGGACCTCGTCGCCTGCTGCGTCGTCGGGGACGGCGAGGCCGAGACGGGGACGCTCGCGGCGTCCTGGCACTCGAACAAGTTCCTCAACCCGGCGCGCGACGGGGCCGTGCTCCCCGTCCTCCACCTCAACGGCTACAAGATCGCCAACCCCACGGTGCTGGCCCGGATGCCCGAGGCGGAGCTGGAGGCCCTGTTCGTGGGCTACGGCTACGCGCCCGTCTTCGTCGAGGGCGACGAACCGGCGGCGATGCACCAGCGGATGGCGGCGGCCCTCGACGACGCCTTCGCCGAGATCCAGCGCATCCAGCACGACGCCCGCGAGGATGGCGTCACGGAGCGCCCGCGCTGGCCCATGATCGTGCTCCGCTTGCCGAAGGGCTGGACCGGCCCGGAGAAGGTGGACGGCGTCCAGGTCGAGGGCACCTTCCGCTCGCACCAGGTCCCGCTGGCGGGGCTCGCCGAGAACCCGGAGCACCTGGCCGCCCTGGAGGCGTGGATGCGGAGCTACCGGCCCGAGGAGCTCTTCGACGAGTCGGGCCGCCTCGTCCCAGAGGTGGCCGCGCTCGCACCCGAGGGCGAGCGGCGCATGGGCTCGAACCCCCACGCCAACGGGGGCCTCCTCCTGAAGGACCTCCGGATGCCCGACTGGCGCGACTTCGCCGTCGACGTCCCTGCGCCCGGCGCGGTCACGGCCGAGGCGACGCGCGTGATGGGCCGGCTCCTCCGCGACGTGATGGCGATGAACCCTGAGACCTTCCGCGTGGTCGGCCCGGACGAGACGGCCTCAAATCGGCTCTCGGCCCTCTTCGAGGTGACGGACCGTGCCTGGATGGAGCCCGCCCTCGAGACCGACGACCACCTCGCGCCGGACGGGCGCGTGATGGAGGTCCTGAGCGAGCAGCTCTGCCAGGGCTGGCTCGAGGGCTACCTCCTCACCGGGCGCCACGGCCTGTTCTCGTGCTACGAGGCCTTCATCCACATCGTCGACTCGATGTTCAACCAGCACGCGAAGTGGCTCGACGTGACTCGCGACATCCCGTGGCGGCGGCCCCTCGCCTCGCTCAACTACCTCCTCACCTCGCACGTCTGGCGCCAGGACCACAACGGGTTCAGCCACCAGGACCCCGGCTTCATCGACTTCGTGGTCAACAAGAAGGCCGAGGTCGTCCGGGTCTACCTCCCGCCCGACGCCAACACGCTCCTCTCGGTCACCGACCACTGCCTCCGGAGCCGCCACTACGTCAACGTGATCGTGGCCGGCAAGCAGCCCGAGCCCCAGTACCTCGACCTCGACGCGGCCATCAAGCACACGGCCGCCGGGATCGGGATCTGGGAGTGGGCCGGCAACGACCAGCACGCCGAGCCGGACGTGGTGATGGCCTGCGCCGGCGACGTCCCGACCCTGGAGACGCTGGCGGCCGTGGACCTCCTCCGCCGGCACCTCCCGGACCTGAAGGTCCGCGTCGTCAACGTCGTGGACCTCATGCGGCTCCAGCCCGAGCGCACCCACCCGCACGGGCTCTCCGACCGCGCCTTCGACGCGCTCTTCACGACGGACAAGCCGGTCATCTTCGCCTACCACGGCTACCCCTGGCTCATCCACCGGCTCACCTACAGCCGGACGAACCACGCCAACTTCCACGTCCGCGGGTTCGTCGAGGAGGGCTCCACCACGACCCCGTTCGACATGGTGGTCCGCAACGGGCTCGACCGCTTCCACCTCGTGATGGACGTGGCCGAGCGGGTGCCGACGGTCGGGCCGCACGGTCCCCACGTGCACCAGACGATGCGTGACCGGCTCGTCGAGCACCGGGAGTACATCACCCGGCACGGGCAGGACATGCCCGAGATCCGCGACTGGGTCTGGCCGCACGAGCCCGCCTCGCCGTCGGGCGTCCAGGGAGCCTGAGCCGTGGCAACGGCCATCGCCCCTGCGTACCCGCCGTCGCGGCAGAACCGCCTCCGCCAGGTCGCCCGCGCCCTCGCCCGGCACGGCCTGGGCTGGCTCGTACTCGACCTCGGTCTCGGCCGTCTCGTCCCGTTCCACCGCGGGGTCCTCCGGCACGCCGCGCAGGAGGACCCGTACACCAAGCCCGAGCACCTCCGCCTCGCGCTCGAAGACCTCGGCGTCACGGCCGTCAAGCTGGGGCAGGTGCTCAGCACGCGCCCCGACCTCGTCCCGGCGGACCTCGCGGCGGAGCTGGCCCGGCTCCAGGACCGCGTGCCGCCCGTGCCCTTCGAGGCCGTCCGCGCCGTCGTCGAAGCGGAGCTGGGGCAGCCGCTCGAGGCGCTCTTCGCGGCGTTCGACCCCGAACCGCTCGCGGCGGCCTCTATCGGGCAGGTCCACGCGGCGACGCTCCCCGACGGCACAGCCGTCGTGGTGAAGGTGCGGCGGCCCGGCGTCGAGGCCCAGGCCGAGGCCGACCTCGCCCTCCTCGACGCCCTCGCCCGTACCGCCGCTGCGCGCACGTCGTGGGGACAGGACTACGACATCGTGGGGTGGGTGAGGGAGTTCGCCTTCACCCTCCGCGACGAGCTCGACTACGCCGCCGAGGCCCGGCACGCCGAGCAGGTCCGACGCGACTTCGCCGACGAGCCGGCGCTCCACGTCCCGGTGGTGTTCCCCGAGCGCTCCGCCCGGCGCGTGCTCACGATGGAGCGGCTCGACGGGGTCAAGGTGGACGACGCGGCGGCCCTCGACGCCGCCGGCGTGGACCGCCAGGAGCTCGCGCGCACGGCCACCCGCGTCATGCTCCGGATGGTGCTGCGCAACGGGTTCTACCACGCCGACCCCCATCCGGGCAACGTGCTCGTCCTGCCCGGCGGCCGGATCGGGCTGCTCGACTTCGGGATGGTCGGCGCGCTCGACGCGGCCACGCGCCAGGCGCTCCTCCGCATCGTCCTCGCCCTGGCCGCCGAGGACACCGACCGCCTCGTCGACGAGCTGACGGCGCTCGGCGTGACCGGCGAGGCGGTCGCGCGCGGTCCGCTCAAGCAGGACCTCGAGCGGCTCCGCCGCCGCTACGCCACGCGCCCGCTCAAGGAGATCGCCGCCGCCGAGGCCTTCCAGGACATCATGGACGTGGCCCGCCGCCACCGCCTCCGCCTGCCGGCCGAGCTGGTCCAGCTGGCGAAGGTGACGGCGATGGCCGAGGGGACCGCCCTCCAACTCGACCCCGACTTCGAGATCCTCGCCTTCTCGCTCCCCTACGTCCGGCGGTTCTGGCTCCGCACGCTCTCGCCGCGCGCACAGGCCCGGCGCCTGAGCGGGTCGCTCGCCGACCTCGCCGACCTCGGAGAGGCGCTCCCACGCCAGCTCCGCCGCCTGACCCACCGGCTCGAACAGGGCGCGCTGCCGCTCACTGTTGCCGCCGACCCCTCTCCGGAGACGCTGCAGCGGATCGACCGGGCGGCCAACCGCGTCGCCGTCAGCGTGCTCACGGCCGCCTTCGTCGTCGGGGGCAGCCTGCTCGCCCTCGCTTACCACCCGACGGGGGGCCACCCGGCCCTCGTGGCCGTCGCGGTCCTCGCCGTCCTTCTCGTCCTCGGCCTCGTCGCGGCGCTCTGGCGTCGCGGCCGGCTGTGACGCTCGTTCCCTCTCATAAACCCATCCACTGGAGACCCCATCATGACCCACACTGAAAACACCCGCGTCGCCGTCAACGGCTACGGCGTCATCGGCAAGCGCGTCGCCGCCGCCGTGGCGGCGCAGGACGACATGACCCTCGCCGGCGTCGCCGACGTGGCGACGGACTGGCGCGTGGCCGTGGCCCGCGCGAAGGGCTACCCGCTCTTCGGGGCGACGCTCGAGCACGTCCGCGCCATGACCGAGGCCGGTCTCGACCCGGCCGGCTCCCTCGACGACCTCCTCGGCGCCGCCGACGTCGTCGTGGACTGCACGCCGAAAAAGGTGGCCGCCGGCAACGTCGAGCGCTACCGCGAGCGCGGGATCAAGTTCATCGTGCAGGGCGGCGAGAAGCACGCCGTCACCGGGCACTCGTTCACCGCCGAGAACAACTACGACACCGCGCTCGGCCGCCAGAGCACGCGCGTCGTCTCGTGCAACACGACCTCGACGGTACGGACGCTCTCCGCGCTCAAACAGGCCGGGCTGTTGAAGAAGGCTCGCGGCGTGCTCATCCGTCGCGCCACCGACCCGTGGGAGAGCCACCTCGGCGGCATCATGAACACTCTCGTCCCCGAGGCCGACATCCCCAGCCACCAGGGGCCGGACGCGCAGACCGTGGACCCCGAGCTCGACGTGGTGACGATGGCCGTGAAGGCGCCCGAAACCCTCAGCCACCTCCACTACTGGACGGTCCAGCTCACGCGCGAGGCCTCGAAGGACGAGGTGCTGGGTGCCCTCCGCGCCTCGTCTCGCATCGCGTTCATCCGCATGGCCGACGGCCTCGTCGCGCTCAACTCGGTGAAGGAGCTCATGGCCGACCTCGGCCGCCCGCACGACAACCTCTACGAGGTCGCCGTCTGGGAGGACATGCTGACGGTGCAGGGCGACGAGGCGTTCTACGCCTACATGGTCGACAACCAGGCCATCGTCATCCCCGAGACCATCGACGCCATCCGGGCGCTGACGGAGATCGAGGCGGACGGGGCCACGTCCATCGAGAAGACCAACGAGGCCCTCGGCATCACCGGGCAGCTGGTGCCCGAACCGGTCGCCGCGTAGTCGCTGTCAGGAGCGCGGCGGCCGCGCCCTGTTCGTTCTCTCAACTCGCTCGAAGACCTATGGCCTACGTCGTCGCCGAGCCCTGCGTGGGCTGCACGTTCACCGACTGCGTCGAGGTCTGCCCCGTCGACTGCTTCTACGTCGGGCCGAACTTCATCGCCATCCACCCCGACGAGTGCATCGACTGCAACGCCTGCGTCCCGGTCTGCCCCGTCGAGGCCATCTACCCGGAGGACGAGCTGCCCGAGAAGTGGGCGCACTACGCCGAGTGGAACGCGTACCTCGCGCCCCGCTGGCAGGCCCTCGGCCACAACCTCGTCGAGAAGCGGCCCGGGTCGCCCCCCGCGACGGACCTCTCATGCGCCGACCGCCCCCACTCGGAAGCCGACATCCTCACGTGGGAGGGGGACCCCGGCGCCTGACGCGACGCCGTCTGGCAACGTAGCCTGACCCGCCCTGGGTTGACGCGGCCCTCGTACGAGGAGCCGCGTCAACCCGAGTCCGGTAGCACCGTACCGGGTCGACGGCCCCGACGACTACCCCCACAGATCAACCGGACCTGGTATCACACCAGGGCAACGGGGGCCTACGCGGCGTCGAAGACGGGCCGGAAGCCCGCGCTCTCGACGGCGCCGCGTACGGCGTCGCGGTCGGCGCCGTCCGAGAGGCGGACGACCGCCGGGCCGTCGAGCGTGAGCTGCTCGACGGTCACGCCGGGCGTGCGCTCCAGCGCGCGCGTGGCCGAGGCGACGCAGCCGCCGCAGGTCATGCCCTCGATGCCGAAGCGGAGGGTCTCGTCGTTCTGGGTGTTCGTGTTCATGGGACTGGGGGAGGGTGGTGAAAGGGAAGCGTGTGAAACGGGGGAGTCGGGCGTGTCGCACGTGCAGTCGAGGCAGCCGGCGCAGGCCCGGCAGGCGTCTTCGAGCCGCTCGCGGAGCGCGCCCCGCGCCCGATGACGGCGGACGCGGAGGGCGCCGGGCGAGACGCCGAGCCGCCCCGCCAGCGCGGCCGACGGCTCGCCGTTGAGCTCGGCCCGGATCAGGTAGGCGGCGTCCGGCGCGAGGTCGGCCAGGAGCGGGCGGTAGCACGCGCATAGCCGGGGCGCCTCCTCGGGCGGCATCTCGGCGTCCGGTTGTTTGCCCGACCACGCCGCCTCGCGTCGGCCTGCGGCGTCGCGTCGGCGGTGGGCGTCGACGGTCGCGTTCCGGACGACGCGCCACAGCCACCGGGTGAGGTCGGACTCGTCGTCCATCGCGGGCGCGCCCTCGACCGCCTTCAAGAGCGCGTCCTGGACCACGTCCTCGGCCACGTCGGGGCCGAGCCTCTGGCGGACGTAGGCGAGGAGCGGCTCGCCCTGGGCGGTGAGCGCGGCTTCGAGCAGGGTGGGGGAGAGGGACATGGTACGGAGGGCGTTCACCGCTACAAACGCAGTCGGCGGCCAAGCGTTACCGAGCGGCCGAGGACGCGCCGACGGCCGGCGCCGTGAAGCGGCGCAGCCGGAGCGCGTTGGTCAGGACGAAGACCGACGAGAGTCCCATCGCCGCCGCCCCGAGGACGGGGGAGAGCATCACGCCGAGCGCCGGGTAGAGCACGCCCGCCGCGACCGGGATCAGCACGACGTTGTAGGCGAAGGCCCAGAACAGGTTCTGCTTGACGTTCCGGAGCGTCGCCGCCGAGAGCGCGCGGGCGTCCACGAGCGCCGTCAGGTCCCCGCGCATCAAGACCACGTCGGCGGCCTCGATGGCCACATCGGTCCCGGTCCCGATGGCGACGCCGACGTCGGCCTGCGCCAGCGCCGGCGCGTCGTTGATCCCGTCGCCGACGAACGCGACGTGGGCGGCCCCGCCGTCCCGGCCGCCCTCGGCCTGGAGCTGGCGGACGGCCTCGGCCTTGTCGGCCGGGAGCACCTCGGCGAGCACCTCGTCGATCCCGAGCCGCCGCGCCACGGCCTGGGCGGTGGCACGGTTGTCGCCCGTCACCATCGCCACGCGCAAGCCGGCGTCGTGCAGCGCGTCGATGGCCGCGGGCGTCGTCGCCTTGACGGGGTCGGAGACCGCGATCGCCGCCGCCAGCCGTCCATCGATGGCGGCGTAGAGCGGCGTCTTGCCCACGGCCGCGAGCGCGCCCGCAGCCTCCGCCAGCGGGGACACGTCGAGCCCGAGGCGGGCGAGGTAGCGGTCGGCCCCGACCTCGACGCGGCGGCCCTCGACCGTGCCGCGCACGCCGAAGCCGGGCGCGGCCTCGAAGTCGGACGCCGTCGGCACGTCAATCTCTCGCTCGTCCGCCGCGCGGACGATGGCGGCACCGACGGGGTGCTCGCTCGGCACCTCGACGGCGGCCACAAAGCGGATCAGCTTGGCCTCGTCCAGACCCGCGCCCTCCGCCAGCGCGACGTCGGTCAGCGTCGGCCGCCCCTCGGTGAGCGTCCCCGTCTTGTCGAGCGCGACGACGTCGGCCTCGGACAGCGTCTGGAGCGCCTCGCCCTTCCGGAACAGGACGCCCAGTTCGGCCGCCTTCCCCGTCCCGACCATCACGGAGACCGGCGTGGCGAGGCCCATTGCGCACGGGCACGCGATGATGAGGACCGAGACCGCGGCCACGAGCGCGTAGGTCAGCGACGGGCTCGGGCCGACGGCGAGCCAGACGCCGAACACGACGGCGGCCACGACGAGCACGACCGGCACGAACACGGCGACGACGCGGTCGGCGAGGGCCTGGATCGCGGGCCGCGACGCCTGGGCCTCCTCGACGAGCCGGACGATCTGGGCGAGGACGGTGTCGGCCCCCACGCGCGTCGTCTCGACCAAGAGCGACCCGGCCTGGTTCACGGTCCCGCCGACGACCTCGGCGCCGGCGCCCTTCTCGACCGGGACCGGCTCGCCCGTCACCATCGACTCGTCGACGTAGCTCGTACCCTCCGTGACCACGCCGTCGACCGGCACCTTCTCCCCGGGCCGCACGCGGACGACGTCGCCGACGGCCACCTCGTCGATGGGGACCTCCCGCTCCTTACCGCCCTCGACCACACGCGCCGTCTCGGCGCGGAGCCCCAACAGCGCCCGGACGGCGTCGGAGGTCTGGCCCTTCGCCCGCGCCTCGAACCACTTGCCGAGCAGGATCAGCGTGATGATCGTCGCCGACGCCTCGTAGTAGACGTGGACGGCGCCCTCGGGCAGCACGCCCGGCACGAACGTCGCGACGACGGAGTACCCGTAGGCCGCCGACGTCCCGAGCGCGACGAGCGTGTTCATGTCGGGCGCGCCGTGGCGCGCCGCCGCCCACCCGGCGCGGTAGAACCGCCAGCCCGGCCCGAACTGGACGGCCGTCGCGAGCGCGAACGCCACGAGCCAGCGCGTGTGCATCGGGACCAGCCCATCCACGAAGGCCATCCCGCCGGGGATCGCCATCGGCACCATCTCCATCAGGAAGAGCGGGAGCGACAGCCCGGCCGCCCACAGCAGACGTCGCCGCAGCCGCTGGCGATCCAACTCGCGTGCTGTACGTTCGGCGTCCTCCGTGCTCGCGCCACCCACGGCCTCGACGACGTCGTAGCCCGTCCGGCGAACGGCTTCGAAGAGCGCCTCGACGTCGGTCCCGGCCGCGTAGCGCACGCGCGCCCGTTCGGTCGCCAGGTTGACGCTCGCCTCGACCACGCCGTCCGCGCCTTGCAGCGCCCGCTCGACGCGGCCGACGCACGCCGCGCACGTCATCCCGCCGACGGCGAAGCTCACCTCCTCGGTCCGCACGTCGTAGCCCGCTCGCTGGCCGGCCTCGGCCAGCGCCAGAGGCGAGGTCCGGCTCGCGTCGAACTCGACCGTGGCCCGCTC
>JAAXJP010000083.1:1439-1960 GCA_012269805.1 Rubrivirga sp. | reverse complement strand
CCGGCGTTCAGGGCCTTCTCGACGCGCCCCGAGCACGAGGCGCACGTCATGCCTTCAACACCTAGAATCGCTCGGGACCGAGCCTCGGGCGGCAGGCCGCCGGCCCCGTCGCCGGACGGGTCGGCGACGGGGGGATCGGAGAGCAGGGGAGGGGAGGGGGCAGGCATCGCAAGAGGGGGCTTTCCCAGACAAACGCGGCGGGCGTGTCGGCGTTACCGCAGCCGACGCGCGCCCCGTCGGGATGCCTCCAACGCCGAGGGTCCGTGAACGGACGGCGCATCTGGGCCTACCTGAAGGCCTTTTAAGGTTGACGAGGAGCGAACGGCGGGGGTGGTGCGTATCTCCCCCACGTGGCTCGCTCCGCACCCCCGTCCCTCGGGCTGGCGTCCCTCTTGGCCGTCGCCCTCCTCGTTCTCGCCGTCGGCCCCGCCGCGGCGACCGTGGCGGACGCCCTGGTGAACCGCTGCTGCAGCGAGTCCTGCCCGCCGCCCGCGGCCCCGCCGGCGGGCCCGCCGTGCTGG
>JAAXJP010000083.1:0-1429 GCA_012269805.1 Rubrivirga sp. | reverse complement strand
TGGCGGGCGGGCCGGGACGGGCGGGGCCGCGGGCGGCGCCGCGCGCCCACGCGCCGCCGCGCGACACCGGCCCGCCGCCGGGTCCCCGCCGGCACCTCGCCCTCTCGGTCTTCCTGGTCTGAGCCGATCCGACGATCTGGGCGCGCACGCGCCCACCGACGCCTCTGGCGTCCACGGACGCACCCGCGTCCTCCCGCATCGTCGTCGACCTGCTCCAGACCATGACCCTCGCACCCGTAGCGCGCCTCGCGCTGCTGGCGGGCCTGGCCGCCGCGGCACCCCACGCCCGCGCCCAGGCCCCCGACACCCTCCGCCTCGACGCCGTCCTCGGCGCCCTCTACGCGGACAACCCCACGCTCCAGGCCGCCCGCCTCGACGCCCGCGCGCTCGCCCGCCGCGGCGACCGGGTGGGCTCGCTCCCCGACCCGACCGCGTCGGTCATGGTCGCGCCGTACCCCGTCCTCACGGCGCGGGGCACGCAGCGGAGCCAGTGGCGCGTCGAGCAGATGGTCCCCTGGCCCGGCACGCTCGGCCTCCGCCGCGACGCGGCCGACGCCGCCGCCGAGGTCGCCCGGATCGCCGCCGACGTGACCGCGCTCGACCTCGCCCAGCGCGCGACGCGCGCCTACGCCGACCTCGTCCGCACGCAGGAGGCCGCCGAGATCGTCCGCTCGTTCCAGGCGCGCCTGGACGCGTTCGCCGAGGCCGCGGCGGTCCGCTACGAGGTCGGCCGCGGCCCCCAGGGCGCCATCCTCCAGGTCCAGCTCGAACGCCAGCGGCTGGCGGAGCGGCTGATCGAGCTGGGCCGCCAGCGCGAGGCCGCCGTCCAGACGTTGGCGCGCGTGCTCGACCGGCCGGGCCTCACCGTCTCCGACCGCGTCGTCACGCCGACGCCCGCGCTCCCCACGGACCTCGACCTCGACGCCCTGGCCCTGGGCCTCCGCCCCGAGGTCGCCCAGGCCCAGGCCCGCATCGTGCAGGCCCAAGCCGACGTGGCGCTCGCCGAGCGGGCCTACTACCCGGACCTCGGCGTCGGCGTCGTCTACACCGACGTCGCGCCCGCCGACGCGCCGCCGACGGCGACGGGCCGCGACGCGCTCGGGCTGGTGGCGTCCGTCCGCATCCCGCTCGGCCGCGACCGGCTCCGCGCGGGCGTGGACGAGGCCCGGCTCCGCCAGCGGGCCGCCCAGGCCCGCCTCCAGGCCATGGAGACCGCCGTCCAGGCCGACGTGGCCGACGCGCTCTCCGACGCCCGCCGCGCCGCCGAGTCCGTCGCGCTGTACCGCGACGTCCTGCTCCCGCAGTCGCTCACGACCGTCGAGTCCGCGCTCGCCGGCTACACGACCGGCACGGTCGACTTCCTCGCCTTCCTCGACGCCGAGCGCGCCCGGTTCCCGGTCCAGCTCGGACTGGTCGCCGCCCGCGCCCG
>JAAXJP010000557.1:6961-13150 GCA_012269805.1 Rubrivirga sp. | reverse complement strand
GCCCAGACCCCGCCCTCCGAGGCCCAGATCCGCGCCGACGTCCGCGCGAACATCGCGTCGAACGCCACGGTCACCCTCCGCGGGAACGGCTCCCGCCAGCTCAACGGTGGCGTCTACGAGTTTGTCCACTCGATCACCGCCCGGTACCCGTACGAGGGCGTCCCAGGCGTCGAGGTCGAGGGGTACCACGACGTCGTGTACCAGTCGCACGGGTCCCGGTACGTCTTCGACCGGGTCCGCGTCGGCGACTGGAAATACTTCGGCATCCCGGCCCCGTCGGCCGAGGAGATCCAGGCCATCGTTGACACCGACGACGTCACGCCCTACACGAACGAGGGCGACGTGATGATGCTCGACCGGTCGATCACGGTCGAGGAGATCGAGACGCCGACGAAGCCCAACCAGGCCACCGCCCACGGCACGGCCCGTTACAAGGTGTGGGTCAGCGACGGCTGGGTCCAGGACATGACGGCCGACGTCGAGGTCACGGCGTTCCGCGAGTCCCTCGGAGATCCGTGGACGAGCTTCCGGACGCAGTTCTCGAACAAAACAGAGGGCGATCGCTCGCCGATGCCGCAGGGGGCCCTCCGGATGTGGCAGTACGAGCAGATGCAGGATCAGGTCGCGGAGTCCTCCGACCTGCCCGAGGTGTCCGTCCCCGAGTTCGCGACCAAGGAGGACCTGATCACGTTCGCCTACCGGATGCTCCGCGAGACGACCGATGAGGAGACCATCGAGGCCTACCTCCGCGCCCTCGCTCCCGACAGCTACTTCATGGACGAGGAGCGGCGAGCGTACGCGTCTGGGATCTCGTTCGGCCGAGGCCCCGAGAACATGTTCCGGTTCGGGTCGAGCTTCGCGGAGGTCACGTGCGAGACGCCGACGTACTTCGAGGACGACGGGACCGTGTACTTCCAGGGCATCCTCGACATCCAGGAGCCGAACGAAACCAGCTACGCGCTCGAGTTGGGCGTAGAGCAGGAGGATCTGGGCTACCGGAACGGCCAGCAGGTCCTGGGGAAGTGGGCCGTCACCTACATCAACCCCCAGTTCGGGATGCGCGACGAGCAGCTGGAATGGATCCGCTCCTTCGACGACCCGGAACGCCTGTGCACCGCCGCTGGCCAGGCCACCCAGGCGGCAACGCGGGAGGCGGAGGCGGCGACGGACGGCGCGGCCGACCGCGCGCGCGGCGCCGTCGAGGGGGCGGTCGAGGAGGGCCGCCGGCGCCTCGGGCGGATCTTCCGCCGGGGGGGGAACTAGCCACGGCCGCTGCGTGACACGGCCCCGACGGGCTGTCGGCCGGCGGAGTGGGGGCGCGGGACCCCCCGCCGGCCGTCTCACTCTGGGGCGAGGCCCCGTGCCAAACGCACTTTGAAACTCTGGCGCCGACGGATGGCACGCGGACGTGTCATCTCGGGCAGGTAAACCGGCACGGGGGGGAGTGGTAACGGCGGTTGCAACGGGGGCGCCTCACACTCCCACCCTGGCGCCCCATGTCCCGTCCGTCCAAGTCCCCCGCCTACGTCGAGGCGATGATCCGCGAGGCCGTCGCGCACGTCGAGGCCTGCATCCGCACGCCGCTGGCGGACCTCGGCTATACCGGTCCCGAGTCGGGGCTGTCGCTGACGGACGGGCAGCACGACTTCCTGGCGGGCTACATCTGGGGCGGGCTCCAGCGGCTCCTCGAGATGGGCGAGCTGACGTCGGAGGCCGACGTCGAGCGCGCGGCGAACCGGCTCTACGCTCGGCTCATCGGGCCGTTCGACCGGGACCTCCGGCCGTGGCACACGTGGGTCGTGCGGGAGGGGCTCCAGCACATGCAGCGCCCGCACGCGCTCCTCGGCTACTGCGCCGGCCGCGGCGACGTGATGGAGCGGATGCGGGCCCGCGAGTTCCGCACGGCGCTGGGCCCGGCCCTCGCCAACCTCACCGGCGCCGACCTCGGCCCGGAGGACACGGACACGCAGATGAACCGGTAGCCAACCGGCGCCGGCCTCGCCCGCCTCGACGCCGAGGCGGAGCGAGTCAAGTCCGCCGGTGCGGAACGAAGGGCGGCCCGGCGGGCTCTACACCCCGTGCTCGCCGCCGCCCTCCGCCGCCCCGGCACCGTCCTCCTCGACGGCCCGCGCCCCGACGCCGACACCGGCCGGCGGGGCGCGCGCCTGTTTACGGCCCCCCGCCGCGTGCTCGTAGCACGGACGCTCGACGACGTCGTCCCGCTCCTCGACGCGCTGGACGCCGCGCTCGCTGAGGGGCGCCACGTCGCCGGGGTCCTGGGCTACGAGGCCGGCTACGCGTTCGAGCCGGAGCGCTTTCCCGACCCGCCGCTCGACCCGGCGGTCCCGCTTGGCTGGTTCGGCGTGTACGACTCGCCGGTGGCCGTTTCGGCCGGCGACGTGGACGCCGCGCTGGCCGAGTCCGGGCCGGTGCGGATCGGGAGGCCGACGTTCGCGCTCGGGGAGGCGGCGTACCGGGAGCGCGTGGCGGCCGTCCGCGCCCACATCCGGGCGGGCGACGTGTACCAGATCAACCTGACAGGGCCGTTCCGCTTCGGCCTGCCCGACGCCGCGGAGGGGGACGCGCTGGCGCTCTTCGCCGCGCTCCGCCGCCGCCAGTCGGTGGCCTACGGCGCCTTCCTCCGCCTCGGCGCCGAGGCGGGCGGAGCGGCGATCGCGTCCGTTTCTCCCGAGCTGTTCTTCCGAGTCGACCCCGCGAGCGGCGGTCGGACGATTCGCGCGCGGCCGATGAAGGGGACGGCGCCGCGCGGACAGACGGACGCCCACGACGACGCGCTCGCCGACGCGTTGCGAGCCAGCCCGAAAGACCGCGCCGAGAACCTGATGATCGTCGACCTCCTCCGCAACGACCTCGCGCGGGTGTCCGAGGCGGGGAGCATCCGCGTGCCGGCGCTGTTCGAGGCCGAGCGCTACGAGACCGTGACCCAGATGACGTCGACCGTCACGGGCGCGCTCCGCGCGGACATCGGGCTGGGCGACGTGCTCCGCGCGCTGTTCCCGTGCGGCTCGATCACGGGCGCCCCCAAGCTCCGCGCCATGCGGATCCTCCGCGACCTCGAAGTGGGGCCGCGCGGCGTCTACTGCGGGGCGATCGGCTCCGCGGCGCCGGGCGGGCCCTCGGGGCTGGGCGAGGCCGTATTCAACGTCGCCATCCGGACGGCCGTCGTCGCCGACGGCGCCGGCCGCTACGACGTGGGCAGCGGGATCGTGTGGGACAGCGACGCCGACGCCGAGTACGCCGAGTGCCTCCTGAAGGCGCGCGTCCTGACGGACTTGGCCGGATGAGCGCGCCGCGGCTCCTCGAGACGATGCGGGCCGAGGACGGGCGCGTCGCGCTCATCGGCCGCCACCTCGCCCGCCTCGCGGCGAGCGCCGATGCGTTCGGCTACCCGCTCGACGTCGAGGCCGTCCGCCAGCGCGTCGAGGCCGAGGTGGTCGGGCCGGGCGCTCGGGGCGTGCGCCTGTCGGTGGGGGAGGGGGGCGACGCCGAGATCGAAACCTGGCCGCTCGACGCCGCGCCGTTCCGGACGGTGTGGATCGACCCGGAGCCGTTCGCAGAGGCCGGCTCGTGGCAGACGGCTCACAAGACCACGGCGCGCGACGCGTACCGAGCCCGACACGACCGAGCGCTCGCCCGGGGCGCCGACGAGGCGGTCCTCGTCAACGCGCGAGGCGAGGTCACGGAGGGGACGCGGACGAACGTGTGGGCGGAGGTCGATGGTCGCCTCTGGACCCCGCCGCTCGCCGCGGGCGGCCTCGGCGGCGTGATGCGCGCCCACGTCCTCGCCACCCGCGCAGGGGCCGGCGAACGGGGGCTCACGCCCGACGACCTCCGGGCGGCCGACGCCCTCTTTCTGTCCAACGCCCTCCGCGGTTGGATGCGAGTGGCGCTGGTGGACTGACCCAGCCCGCCTCGGCGCCGAGGGGGGAGGGCCGGCGCGGGGCCGGACCCGTTCCCGCCCCGCGCGGTATGCTCCCGGCACCCCCGCTTCCGACCCATGAATAGCATCCTCGACCTCCTCGCCGATTCGATCGGCGGCGACAACATCGGCCAGTTGGCCGGCGCCATCGGAGCGAGCCCGCAGCAGACCCAGACGGCCGTCTCGGCCGCGCTCCCGGCCATCCTCACCGCCATGAACCGCCAGACGAACTCGACCGAGGGCGCACAGGCGCTCGCGGGTGCGCTCGACCGGGACCACGACGGGTCGCTTCTCGACCACCTCGGCGGCTTCCTCGGCGGCCAACTCACCGGCAAACAGGTCGACGGCGGCGGGATCCTCGGCCACATCCTCGGCGGGCAACGCCAGCAGGTCGAGCAGGGCGTCGCGAAGGCGTCCGGCCTCGACCTGGCGCAGGTCGCGAAGCTCCTCCCGCTGCTGGCGCCCATCGTGATGGCCGCCCTCGGCAAGCGGAAGCGCCAGGCCGACCTCGACGGGGCCGGCCTCTCGGGGATCCTCGGCGAGGACGCCACGCGCGCCCGCCAGGCCGCGCCCTCGGGCGTCCTCGGCGCGCTCTCGGGCTTCCTCGACAAGGACGGCGACGGCTCCATCCAAGACGACGTGATGCAGCAGGCTGGAAAGGCCGTCCTCGGCAAGCTGTTCGGCCGATAGCGAAGGGTCGGGGAGGGCACGCGGAAGGTGCTCCTCCCCATCCCGTATTCCCGACCCCCCATGTCCCTCGATCTCGACCGCTACCGCATCGCGCCCGGCGCCACCGTCCGCCTCTCGGAGCGGGAGACCTCCGAGGACGGGGGGCTGACGGAGGAGGAGGCCGAGGACCGGCTCGACGACAACATCGACCGGGCCCGCGACCTCCAGGAGGCCCTCTACGCCGAGCGCGAAGGGTCGGTCCTGTTCGTGTTCCAGGCCATGGACGCCGGCGGGAAGGACTCGACCACGGAGAGCGTGTTCGGGCCGATGAACCCGCAGGGCGTCCGCGTCTCGTCGTTCAAGGCGCCGACCGAGATCGAGCGCCGGCACGACTTCCTGTGGCGCGTCCACGCGAAGGCGCCCGAGAAGGGGATGATCCGCGTGTTCAACCGGTCGCACTACGAGGACGTCCTGATCGTCCGCGTCCACGAGTGGGCCGCGCCCGAGGTCATCGAGCGGCGGTACGAGCACATCCGGCATTTCGAGGCGCTCCTCGCCGACGCCGGGACGCGCGTCGTGAAGGTGATGCTCCACATCTCGAAGGACTACCAGCTCGAGCGCTTCCGCCGCCGCCTCCGCCGGCCCGACAAGCACTGGAAGTTCAACCCCGGCGACCTCAAGGAGCGCGAGCGCTGGAGCGACTACATGCGGGCCTTCGAGGTCGCCATGGAGCGGACGTCGACGGCCGAGGCCCCGTGGTACGTGGTCCCGGCCGAGACGCGCTGGTACCGCGACCTCGTCGTGAGCGAGATCCTCCTCCACACGCTGGAGTCGATCGACCCCCAGTACCCCGAGCCCGACTTCGACCCGGCGGACTACCCGCCCGAGAGCCTGACCTAGCCCGCCTCGGCACCGAGGCGGGAGGAGTCAGCCGGCGAGGGAACGGGCCATGGCGAGGGCGCCCTCGACGGGCTCGGCCTCGCACCGGGCGACCTCCCACCCCGGGAGGTGGCGCTCGAGGGCGGCGTCGAGCGCGGCCCGGTACGCCGGCTCGCCCGAGAGCCCACCCGCGTACGCCAGCCGCTGTCGGATCCCGTCGCCGACGCGCGTGGCGAGCCACCCGGCCTGCTTGGCGAGGCCGTTGACTTCGGCGTGGAGCGCGGCCTCGGCCGTCCAGTCGCCGGCTTCGACGGCCGCGAGGAGGAGCGGGCAGAACGAGCCGAGCGGCCGTTGCTCGGTGTACACGGCCGCGAGCGCGTCGTCGGCGGAGTGGATCCCGAACCGCTCGGCGGCGATCTCGGGGAGGGCCGAGGGCGGCCCGCCGTCGAGCGCGGCGAGCAGGGCGCGGAGGGCAGCCCGGCCGAGCGCGGCCCCGCTCCCGTCGTCGCCGAGGACCGTGCCCCACCCGCCGGCGCGGACGGTCTCGCCCTCGTCGGTCCGCGCGAACACGAGCGAGCCGGTCCCGACGAGCAGGAGCGCGCCGCTCTCGTCGCCCCAGGCGGCGTGGTAGGCGATGTCGGCGTCGTGCGTGACGGCGAGCGCGGCGCCGTCGAGCACGGGGGCGAGGGCGGCGGCGACGG
>JAAXJP010000557.1:2889-6951 GCA_012269805.1 Rubrivirga sp. | reverse complement strand
GCGACGGCCTCGCGGACCGAGTCGCGGCCGGCCCCGGCGAGCCCGACGGCGACGCCGCTGAGGCGGGGGCCATCGAGCTGGCGCCGGGCGTCGGAGAGCAGGGCGGCGACGACGGCGGCGGCGGCCGCGGCGCCGTCGCGGAGGGCCTGGGCGGCCGGCCCGGCGAGCCGGCACGACCGGTCGCCGGCGACGGCGAGCGCAGCCGTCTTGGTCCCCCCGGCGTCCACACCCACAAACAACGGATCGGACACTACGACGGGGGGGCGAGGGTGAGCCGCTCCGCCGGCATCGGGGCCGACGGGGCGAGGGTGAGCACGGGCCCATCGGGGCCGGCGTCGAGGTCGATGCCGACGGCGGCGAGTGGGCGGAAGGAGGGCGGACGCAGCGTCATCGCGCCCGTCCGGAGGTCGGTCCGCACGGTCCACACGGCGCGGCCGGGACGGGCGTCGGCGAAGACGACGGACGGGCCGGGGAGCAGGGAGGTCGGGTGCCCGCCCGGGGCGCCGTAACCCTCTCGGAAGCGCCGCGCGGCGGCCGAGCGCCGCCCCCCGAGGACCGGGTACTGCGGCCCGCCCTGGAGCCGCCCCCACCGCCAGTCGGTCGGGAGCGGGCCGTAGCGGTCGCGGAGCTCGGCCCGCGCGATGCGGAGCGTCGAGGGCAGGAGCGCCGCGTCGAGCGAGTCGGCGGGGTCGGGGAGGTGGCCGGTAAAGTCGCGGTGGGACTCCATCCACCACTCGAACAAGGATGGGGCGATGCCGTCGGCGCGGTAGGCGCCGTCCCAGCCGTTGAGGTAGGCGTAGGACGCCTGGAGGACGTCGTCGAGCGAGTCGCGGGCGCCGAGGCCGGCAATGAGGCCGCGGAGCCGCTCGCGGGCCCACGCGCTCGTCACCTCCCGGTCGGCCGGCGTGATGGGGCGGAGGGTCGAGTCGGTGAGGACGGAGTCGGGCGGCGGCGTGGCCCCGCGCGGTGCGGTGGCGAGGACCTCGGCGGCATAGCGGGCCAGCGAGTCCCGGGCGACGAGCGTCGTCCCGTTGGCGGAGAAGGCGAGCGGGGAGCCGAGGACCCGCGCCTCGGCGCGCGTGGCGGCGAGGCCGGCGCCGTCGAGGAGCGTGAACGCGCTCGGCACGCGCCCGGCCCGGAGCGCGCGGAAGGCGCCGAGGTCGGTCCCCAGCCGGAAGCCGCGCCACGCGACGCGCCAGCCGCGCCCCAGGCTGTCGGCGGCGGCCGTCGTGTCCCGGCGGGCCCCGTCGCGGCCGGCGCGGAGGACGAGCCCGGTCGTGTCGCGGGACACTTCCAGCAACGTCTCGTCCCCGTCGCGCTCGACGATCCGGCTGTACACGGACGGCGGCTTCGGCCCGGCGTACCGTTCGAGCCGGAGGTTGGAGCCGAGGAGGAGCCCCCAGCCGAGGCCACCGCTCCACCCGGCCGGGGAGACGAGCGTGCCCGGGATCGTGAGGGCGACCGCCTCGCGGTCGGGCGTCTTGAGGACGGCCGGGGCGAGGAGGCCGAGCGCGGAGTCGCCGCCGGAGACCTGCTGCACGAGTTGGCGGCCAGCGCCGGACGTGTCGGCGGCGAGCGTGTACGCCCGGTCGTAGCCCCCGTCGGGCACGCCGAGGAAGGCCCGGAACGCCGAGTCGGCCGCGACGAAGCGGGCGACGGCCGTGTCGGCGCGGGCGGCGCGGAGCCACGCCGAGTCGGCCGAGGGGGCCGGCGCGGCGAGGTAGGCGTGGAGGCGCTCGACGGCGAGTGCGTCCCACGGCGCCCACGCCTCCGGGACCACGTCGGCCACGATAAACGCGTCGCCCTGGGCCACGCCGGGCTCGGCGAACGCGGACGAGGCCCCGCGGGCGTAGGCGTCGAGGACGGCCCGGTCGGCCTCGGGAAGCGCGTCGTAGGTCCGGCGTGCGAGGCCGGCGAACCCGAGCGCGCGGGCGTGGAGGTCGAGCGCGCGGGCGTCGGCGCCGAACCACTCGGACAGCCGGCCGTGCGCGGCCTGTCGCCACAGTGCGGCGGCCCAGCCGTGGTCGGCGGCGTGGGTGTAGCCGAGCCCGGCCGCGAGGGCGACCTCGCCGGCGCCCTCGATCCAGACGCGCCCGCTGTCGCCCCACGCGATCGTGACGGGCTGAGCCAACCCTGCGATGTCGACGGTCCCCTCGCGCGGGGCCTCGGTCCCGTACGCCAGCACGCCGGCGGCCGCTGCGAGCGCCGCCACCAGCACGAGGACGACACCGACGGTGAGGAGCAGACGAGCCAAGGCGAGAGGGGAGGGGACCAGAAGCTAACCGAGGTCCGGTCCTACTCACACGCCGCGTCCGCGCTCCCGTCGGATCGCGGGCGGGGCTACGACAGGTGGCGGCGACCGCCGCGAGCCGCCATCTTCCGGCCTCTCCTCCGCCCGGCCCATGATCGCCCTCGTCCAACGCGTTTCCTCCGCCGCCGTCCGTGTCGACGGCGAGACTGTGGGCGAGGTCGGACGCGGTCTCCTCGTGTTCCTCGGAGTGGTCGGCGGCGACACCGAGGCGGAGAAAGACTGGCTCGCCGACAAAGTCGCGCGGCTCCGCATCTTCCCAGACGACGACGGGCGGATGAACCGGTCGCTCCAGGACGTCGGCGGCGGGGCGCTCGTCATCAGCCAGTTCACGCTCGCGGGCGACGCGCGGAAGGGGACGCGCCCGAGCTACGGCCGCGCGGCGCGGCCCGAGGTCGCCGAGCCGCTGTATGAGGCGTTCGCGGCGGCCCTCGCGGAGCGGATCGAAGGGGCCGTGGCGACCGGCGTGTTCGGGGCCAAGATGGAGGTCGCGCTCGTCAACGACGGCCCGGTCACGTTGTGGGTCGAGCGCGAGCCCGCCGGCTGACCCCGGCGACTTTCCTCCCGACTTCGGCCACCTCGGGTGGCACGCGGGGCGAGTCGTCGGCACCTTCCGTCTCCCCTCCACGCCGACTCGAATGCTCCGGTCTCTCTTCCTCGCCCTGCTCCTCGTGCCCGCGCTCGCCGCCGCCCAGGACCGCTACGTCGCCGTCAACGCCACCGTCTACACCGTCGACGAGACGGCGCCGACGGCCGAGGCGTTCGCCGTCGAGGACGGCCGGTTCGTCGCCGTCGGCACCGAGGCGGACGTGACCGGCGCCTACGCCGCCTGGCCCCGCCTCGACCTCGGCGGACGGACGGTCGTCCCCGGCCTCATCGACGCGCACGCCCACCTCATGGGGCTGGGCGAGGCGCTGCTCTCCGCCGACCTCGTCGGGACGGCCTCGACGGACGAGATCGTCGACCGCCTCGTCGCCTTTGCTGCCGACCTCCCCGAGGGGGCGTGGGTCACCGGCCGCGGGTGGGACCAGAACGACTGGGGCGGCGACGGCGCCTTCCCGACCCGCCAGGACCTCGACGCCGCGTTCCCCGACCGGCCCGTCTGGCTCGGCCGCGTCGATGGGCACGCCGGCTGGGCCAACACGGCCGCGCTCCGGGCCGCCGGCATCGACCCCGACGCGCCGGCGCCCGAGGCGCCCGAGGGCGGCGCCGTGATCCAAGACGACCAGGGCCGCCCGACGGGCGTGTTCGTCGACGCCGCCGAGGCGCTCGTCGCCGGGGCGATCCCCGCGCCCGACGAGGCCTACTACGCCGAGGCGCTCACGCGCGCGCTCGAGGCGACCACCGCGGCCGGGCTGACGGGCGTCCATGAGGCCGGCGTGCCGCTGGACGTCCTCCCGCTCTACCAGCGGTTCGCGGCCGAGGACCGGTTCCCGATCCGGAACTACGCCATGATCACGCCGCCGGGGATCGGCCCGTTCTGCGACGCCCACCCCGAGGGGATCGACGAGCCCCGCCTCGTGGTCCGCTCGGTCAAGCTCTACGCCGACGGCGCGCTGGGCAGCCGCGGGGCCGCCCTCCTCGCCGACTACGCCGACGACCCCGGCAACACGGGCCTCCTCTTCCGCGAGGACGCGTCGCTGGAGGCGACGGTCCGCGCCGCGATGGCCTGTGGGCTCCAGGTCAACACCCCCGCCATCGGCGACCGGGCCAACCGGCAGGTCCTCGACGCCTACGGGGACGCCCTCGAGGCG
>JAAXJP010000557.1:0-2879 GCA_012269805.1 Rubrivirga sp. | reverse complement strand
GGATCGAGCACGCCCAGATACTCTCGCTCGCCGACCTCGAGCGGTTCGCCGCGCTCGGCGTCATCGCCTCCGTCCAGCCGACGCACGCCACCAGCGACATGCCGTGGGCCGGCGACCGGCTCGGCGATGACCGCCTCAAGGGCGCCTACGCGTGGCGCCGGCTGAGTGACAGCGGCGCGCGCCTCGCCCTCGGCAGCGACTTCCCCGTCGAGCAGGTGTCCCCGCTCCTCGGCTTCTACGCCGCCGTGACCCGCCAGGACGCCGATGGCATGCCGCTCGGCGGGTGGTTCGGCAACCAGGTCCTCACGCGGGCCGAGGCCCTCCGCGGGTTCACGCTCGACGCCGCCTACGCCGCCTTCATGGAGGACGAAGTCGGGAGCATCGAGCCCGGCAAGCGGGCCGACTTCGTCGTGCTCTCGCAGGACCTCATGAGGGTCCCGCCGGAGGAGATCCTCGCCACCGCCGTCGTGGCGACCTACCTCGACGGCGCGGCCGTCTACAGAGCCGAGTAGCTGGCCCCGCCTCGGCGCCGAGGCGGGCGGACCAACAGCGTGCGGACCAACAGCGGGCTTACAAATAAACGAGCCCCCTCCCCGACGACGTCACGGGGCGGGGGCTGGGGGCCAGGGATCGGCCCAGGCGGTCGACCAGTGTGATGGGGGTCGACCTCGGACGGGTCGGGTGGCTCACGAATCCCTTCCCGTCCGTACTCAGGTGTGTCCGCCGCGGGGCGCGAGGTGGTGGGATGCCCCGTGGCAGACGATCCCAAGGTGCGGAGTTTGGGGGGCGGATCCTTGGGAAAGGGGTGCGAGAGACGTGAGGGTTGTCTGAGGGATGGCCTCCAAACGGCGTCTTGGGGGCATCTGCGGGCGTTCTGGGGAATCATCCGTAGCAGAACCGGGACGCCGGCGCTATCGTGACGGAGTCCGCTCGCGGCCTGGGCACCATGGAGCGAGCCGGGTCGTTTGGGCCACACGAGGCCGCCCATCGACCCCGCAACCCCCGGGCTGGCGGCGCCCCCTGGCATCCTTACGACGTCCACGAATGGAACCGGCACAGCCGGCCGATCAGCCGATTCTCACCGCCCCCTTCCGGGTCGGCGCTTGGATCGCGGAGCCGATGGCGAACCGGCTCACGCGAGGGGACGACGTGCGCCGTCTCGAACCGAAGGTGATGGAGGTCCTCGCGGCGATGGCCGCCCGGCCCGGCGAGACGGTCACCAAGGACGAGTTCATGGCCGAGGTCTGGACGGGGACCGTCGTCACGGACGACGTACTCGCGCGGTGCATCTCGGAGCTCCGGAAGGCCCTCGGCGACAAGGCCCGGAGCCCCAAGTACATCGAGACGCTCCGGAAGCGCGGCTACGCGCTCATCGCGCCCGTCGAGCACGACGTGGACCTCGACCTCGGGGCCTCGCCGTCGACGCCGATCGGCGACGGGGCCACGACCCTCCCGACCGGCGCCAGCGTCCCCATCACCGGCCTCGACGTCCGCCGGCCGGTCCTCCCACAGCGGACGCGCCCCGTGGCGCTCGTGTGGGGGCTGATCGCGGCGGCGGTCACGCTCGTCGGCGCCTACATCGCGTACCGGGCCGGCGTCGCCGACGTCCGGCCGCTGGCGACCGTGCCCGTCACGAGCACGCCAGGCGACGAGCGCGACCCGGCCCTCTCGCCCGACGGCGAGCGCGTGGCGTTCGCGTGGGACGGCGGGACGAACGTGCCCGGCGAGGGCCCCCAGTTCGACATCTACGTCCAGCCGACGGCCGGCGGCGCCCCGACCCGGCTCACGATGCACCCGGCCGACGAGCTCAGCCCGGCCTGGAGCCCCGACGGTGAGCGCGTGGCGTACGTCCGCTGTGGGACAGGCGGCGACTGCGGGGTCCACGTCGTCGACGCCGGGGGCGGGGCGGAGGAGACGCTCGTGTCGCGCGGCGACCTCGCCATCACGGATCTCGTCTGGAGTCCGGATGGGGCGCGCCTCGCGTTTTCCGGCCGCCGCGGCCGGCAGGGCGCGTTCAGCCTCCACCTCCTCCCGCTCGACGGCTCGCCGCCGCAGCGCCTGACGTCGCCGGCCTCGACGTACCCCGGCGACCTCAACCCGGCGTTCTCGCCCGACGGCCAGCAGCTCGCGTTCGTCCGCACCGAGCTCGACGGGCGACAGGACGTCGCGGTCGTGACGGTCAGCGGCGGGCGCGTGCGGCGGCTCGCACGGGAGCAGAAGGGCGTGACCGGGCTCGACTGGACGCACGACGGGAGCGAGGTCGTCTACGCGGCCAACCGGGAGGGCGCGGCCGGGCTGTGGCGCGTCGGGTTCGACGGCGGGGACCCGCGTTGGGTGGCCCTCGGCGCCGACGGCGGCGAGATCGCCGGCCCGTCGGTCGGGCGCCAGGGCGGCGTCGCGTTCGCTCGCCAGCAGGTCCGCTCGCAGGTCGTCTCGGTCGGCGCGGGCGCCGGCCCGTCAGGTCGCCGCAGTCAGGCGGAGACGCTTGTCCCCTCAACCCGCGACGACCGCCAGCCGACCGTCTCGCCCGACGGCCGCCGCGTCGCGTTCGTCTCGACGCGCTCCGGCAGCCACGAGGTCTGGGTCACGAACCCCGACGGCTCGGACGCCGCCAGGCTCACGGCGTTCGACGGCGTCCGCGTGAGCGGCCCGCGGTGGAGCCCCGACGGCCGCCGGCTGGCGGTCTCGGCCCGGCCCGAGGGCAACGCCGACATCTTCGTGGTCCTGCCCAACGGCGAGGTCCGCCCGCTCACCGACGACCCGGCCGACGACGTCGCCCCGACGTGGTCGCGCGACGGGAACTGGGTCTACTTCGCGTCGAGCCGCGGCGACCGCTGGCAGATCTACCGCGTGCCGTCGGCCGGCGGCGACGCCGAGCC
>JAAXJP010000101.1 GCA_012269805.1 Rubrivirga sp. | reverse complement strand
ACGGACCGGTCCGCGTGTTCGTCGGCGGCGGTCCCCACGTCGGCGTTCGGCGGCTCCCCCCCTCGCCCCTCATCTTCGAGGCGGGGACGCCGAACGAGCGCGTCGTACCCGACGAGGAGACCGTTGAGACCCAGTACGGCGTGTCGCTGGCAGCGCCCGTCGCCGTGCGCCTCGGCAGCGGGGTGACGCTCGCCGTCGAGCCGGAGGCACGGGTCGACCTCGAGTTCCTCGCCTTCGGCATCGTCGACGGGCAGGTCACGGCGCGGCTGAACTTCTGATCGCGCTCGTCACGTCCGGTGGCGAGATGGTGCATTCGACCCAGGTCGGGCGGGGCTGCGGGTGATACTCTGGGCCCGCCGTTCGCGGCCCTCCCGTTGTTTCCCTGCCCCCACCCTTCCGCATGGCTCGCACCCTCCTCGCCGCGCTCGTCGCACTCCTCGCCTTCGCCTCCGTCGCCGAGGCCCAGTCTGACGCCCTTCGCCGCGTCGTCCTCACGGACGGCTCCGTGCTCGTCGGGTTCGTCGCCAACGAGACCGCCGACCCCATCGTCCTCACGACCGAGTCGGGCGTGGAGCAGCGGATCCCGCGCGCGCAGGTCGTCGAGATCGCGCCGCTCATCGCCGGCCGCTTTTTCCGCCTGGACCCGACGCGGACCCGCCTCGTCCTCTCGCCGACCGGCCGGACGCTCGGGGACGGCCGGACGCGCGTCGGCACGTTGCTCTACATCGTCCCGACCGCGACCGTCGGGCTGACCGACCGGCTCGACCTGGGCGGCACGCTGTTCTTCTCGTTCGGGTCCGACTTTGTCCAGGCGGTGCCGGTCGTCGGCGCCAAGTTCGGCCTCGTCGACACGGGCTCGTTCGCGCTCGCGGTCGGCGCCAACGTCGGGACGGCGGTCGGGGAGGGGACCGGCGGGACGTTCGTCGCCACGCCCTACGCGGCGGCCACCGTCGGCGACGAGATCCGGTCGCTCTCCGCGAGCGTAACGGGCCTGCTCGGGGCGAGCATCGAGGCGGCCGACGTCGAGGCCGCCGACGGCGTGCTGCTGGCCCTCGGCGGCGAGCTCCAGCTCAACAACGGCGTCAAGCTCCTCGCCGACGTCGGGATCCCGATCGCCGAGGGGGCCACGGGCGCGGGCGTCGCGCCGGGCGTCCGGTTCTTCGGCGACCGCTACTCCGTCGACGTGTTCGGCGTGGTCGCGTTCGGCGACGGCGACGTCAACGGCTTCCTCCCGCTGGCCAACTTCGCGTTCAACTTCTAGCCGGGCGCGAGGGGGGAGGCGGCCGCATAACCCGGCGGCGCGGCCGTTCCCCCTTGCCGCCGCGCAGGCGCGCGGCTACCCTGACCGGCCCGGTCCCGCCCGATGCCCCGCCTCCTCCGCCTCGCCGTCCTGCTCGCGGTCGCCGCCAGCGCGGCGCCGGCGAGCGCGCAGTACTTCGGGTTCGGCAAGAACCGCGTCCAGTACCGCGAGGCCGACTGGCGGACGCTCCAGACGTCGCACTTCGACGTCTACTACTACGAGCGCGACGCGGCGCCGGGCGGGCGCGTCCTCGCCGAGTTCGCCGCCGAGGCGGCCGAGGAGGCCTACCGCGAGGTCTCGGCCCTGTTCGGCACCGACGTGGCCCGGCGGATCCCGCTCGTCGTCTACCCCACGCACGCCGACTTCGCGGTCACGAACGTGGCCGAGCTCCCGGTCTACGCCGAGGGCATCGGCGGCGTGACCGAGCTGTTCAAGAACCGGATCGCGATCCCGTTCACGGGCGACTGGCGCGACTTCCGGCGCGTCATCCACCACGAGCTGGTCCACGCCGTCGTCAACGACCTGTACTACGGCGGGTCGATCCAGAGCCTGATCCGGAGCGGCAACCGGCTCCGCATCCCGCTGTGGTTCAACGAGGGCCTCGCCGAGTACAGCGCGCAGGGGTGGGACACGCAGTCCGACATGTACGTCCGCGAGGCGATCCTCGAGGACCGGCTGCCCGACATCCCCCGCCTCGGCGGCTACTTCGCCTACCGCGGCGGGCAGGGCGTGTGGGACTTTGTGGCCCAGGAGTACGGCCGCGAGAAGATCACCGAGATCCTCGATCGGATCCGCCTCGGCCGGAGCGTCGACGGCGCGTTCCGCCGCGCGACCGGGCTCGGGCTCGACGACCTCTCCGACCGCTGGAAGCGGACGCTCCGGGCCGTCTACTACCCCGAGGTCGCCGCCCGCGAGGACGTCGAGGCCATCGCCCGGCCCGTCGCCACCCGCGACGTCGGCGGGGCCGGCTACCACGCGAGCCCGGTCATCACGCCGCAGGGCGACCGCGTGGCCTACGTCGCCACGCGCGACGGCCTCTTCGACGTCTACGTCGCCCCGACGGCCGGCCGCGACGCGCCCCGGAAGGTGATCGACGGCCAGGACAACGTCCAGTTCGAGAGCCTCCGGATCCTGACGCCCGGCCTGGCGTGGAGCCCCGACGGCCGCCGGCTGGCGGTCGCCGTCACGAGCCGGGGCGAGGACCAGATCGCCCTCGTCGACGTCCGCGAGGGCGACGTCGAGCGCGTCGACCTGCCGGGCGTCGAGTCGGTCGTGTCGGTCGCCTGGAGCCCCGACGGCACGCGCCTCGCCTTCGAGGGGACGGCCGGGGCCCACTCCGACATCTACACCGTCGACCTCGTGACGGGCGGCGTCGCCAACCTCACGCGCGACCTCTACTCCGACCACGCGCCGGCGTGGAGCCCCGACGGGCGCTCGCTCGTGTTCCACTCCGACCGCGGCGACGCCCTCGCCCTCGGCCGCGCGACGGTCCGGGCGGCGTTCGACGGGTCGTTCGACACGCGCGCGCTCGGCCGCGGCCAGTTCGACCTGTACCGCCTCGACCTCGACGCGCCCGCCCGCCTCGACCGCGTCACGGACGAGCCCGTCTGGGACGAGACCGACGCCGCGTTCGCGCGGGGCGCCGACGGGACGGTCCGCCTCCTGTTCGTGAGCGACCGGAACGGGATCCCGAACCTCTACGAGAAACGGCTCGAGACCGGCGTGGAGCGGCCGCTCACGGACCTCCAGACGGGCGTCCTCGACGTCTCGCTCTCGGCCGACGGGAGCCGCGCGGTCTTCCTCGCGCTCGACGACGGGACCCCGAGCGTGTTCTTCCTCCGCGACCCGTTCGGCCGCGACGACCTGCCGGCGACGCTCGCGCCGAACGTCTGGGCCGAGCGCCGGACGGGCGGGGCGGAGGAGACGGCGCCGTCGCTCCTCCTCGCCTCCGAGGCCACGCGCGAGCGGAACCCGCTCCTCCGCGACGCCGCCGCCGGCCGGCCGCCGGCCCCGCCCCCGCGCCGCGCCGGCCCCCC
>JAAXJP010000409.1 GCA_012269805.1 Rubrivirga sp. | reverse complement strand
CCCTGGGCGAAGCCCCCCCCCCCGAGGGCGGACAAGAAGACGTCCGCGGTGGCGGCCGTTTCCATCGATCCGTCGACGATGTTGGCCAAGTCGGTTACGCCGCAGCCGACACAGACGCCGAACGTCCCACCGGTCGCGCTCGCCTGCGGGGCGCGGGCGAAGATCTTCGTGAGGTCCGGCGGCGGGGTGATCTGCGCCCACAGAACCTGGATCTCCGTCGCCAAGCCGACGACTCCGGCCACCTCGATCTCGAGCGCATCGAAGGTCTGGCGCGTCCGGACGGTGAAGGCGTACCGATCCAGCCCGTAGTCGTTGACCCGGATGAGCGCTGCGTCCGAGTATTCGTCGCGGACCTCGCCGTCGCGGTACGTCCGGACGGTGACCCGGTCAAGCGCCGTGAGGTCGAGGAGACCCGTCGCATCCCGGAGCACGAACCCCGCGCGGGCCCGGTTGGACTGGTCGCTGGGGAGGTTGACGCGGAGACGAACCGCCCCGAGCACATTGATGGGGATGTCGAGGGTCGCCGGCCGGTTGAGCGACTCGGAGATGACGTTCTCCGGGTCGTCGACCCCGCAGAGGGGGTTCCCGAGGCACAGGCCGACCGTCTCGGCCGTGACGGTCGCCCCGTCGGTATCTGTTGGGATGTAGGCCCGGCGCTGCGCTGAGGCGACCGTCGCGAGCCCGAGGGCGACGACGAGAAAGACGAAAAGCCCTCGGAGCCCCTTTCGGGTAAAGGTGGTGAGCATGACAGGAGAGAGAGAGGAGAGAGACACCTTGCCAGGGCCGTGATGAACCAAACGCCCCAGATCACTAGTTTGCCGTCACATTTCATACTCCGAGCTCGTTTGAACGCGGGGGCGCACTACTTCGGAAGCCAGATGCCCTCATCCACTACGGGGCACGATTATTGAGGCATGAACCAGACAATAGGAACCGCATCCCCAGACCTACTCGGCAGCCACCTTTTTCACCCCTCCAGGCACATGATGCACGACGCCCCGGTCCGGCTGGTCATCGGTCCACGCCCCCTCCCTTCCGCCGGTCCGCTCTCGCGGGACCAACCCGGCGTCCATCCGTCGCCATGAGGTTCTCGGCGGGGCCCCTCCCAGGGGCGTCAGCCCGGCTCGACGCGCCGCAGGCGCTCGACGACCCACGCCATGTCGTCAGGGAGCGGCGCCTCGAACGAGCGCATCTCGCCGGTATCGGGGTGGACGAACCCCAGCGTCGCCGCGTGGAGCGCTTGTCGGGGACCAAGGCGGGCGAGCAGGTTTCGGACGAACGCCTTGCGCGAGCCCTCGGCCGATCCATAGACGACGCGGTCTCCGCCGTAGGTCGTGTCTCCGAACACCGGATGCCCGATCGAGGCAGCGTGGACGCGGATCTGGTGGGTCCGCCCCGTCTCGAGCCGGAACTGGACGAGCGCGGCGTGCGCGAAGGTCTCGACGGGCTCGTAGTTGGTGGCGGCCCACTTGCCCTCCCCCTCCGGGCGGACCGCGATCTTCTTCCGGTCACGGGGGCTGCGCCCGAGCCAGCCCTCGACGCGCCCCGCCTCGTCGAGGGCGCCCCACACGAGGGCGAGGTATCGCCGTTGGATGGTCCGCTCGGCGAACTGCTCGCCGAGGTGAGCCGCCGCGACGTCGGTCTTGGCGACGACCATGAGCCCGGTCGTCTCCTTGTCCAGGCGGTGCACGAGGCCGGGCCGGACGGTCGGGTCCCCCTCGAAGCGCGGCCCGGCCGTGGCCGTCGCTAGCCCGACGTCGTCGTCGTCGGTGTCCTCGACGTCGTCGGCCGCGAGGGGCCCCGCCCCGACGTGGTGGAGGAGCGCGTTGATCAGCGTCCCCGAGCGGTGCCCGTAGGCCGGGTGAACGACCATCCCGGCCGGCTTGTTGACGACGAGGAGCGTGTCGTCCTCGTACACGACGTCCAGCGGGATGGCCTCCGGGACGACCTCGATGGGTGGGGGCCGCATCACACGGCACACGATGTGGTCGCCCGGCTGGACCGGCGTCGAGACCTTCGTGACGGTCTCGCCGTTCACGTCGACGTTCCCGGCTTTGATGCCGCGCTGGACCTTCGACCGCGTCGCGTTGGCCGTCTTGTCGGTGATGTAGACGTCGAGGCGGACGGGCGACTGGCCCGGCGGCACGTCAAGCTCGATGACCGTCTCGATTTTGTCCGGCTCCTGGCTCATGCCACAGGGGCGACAGTCCGTCCGAACGAGGCGACGGCCTCGAGCGCGAGGTCGACCGCCTCGGTCCGGGTCTGGGCGTGGGCGGCGAACCGGACGCGCCGGCTCCGCAACGAGCAGACCACGCCGCGCGCGGTGAGGTGGGCGTGCAGCCCCTCCGGATCCTCGGCCCGGACGGTCACGATGCCAGACTCTACCTCGCGGGGCCCCACCCGCTCGTAGCCGAGCCGGTCCAGCCCTTCGCCGAGGCGGGCGGCGGTGGCGAGCACCGCCCGCTCGATGGTCGCTGGCCCGACGTCGAGGACCGCGCCGATCGCGGCGTCGAGCGCATAGAGCCCCGCCGTCGCCATCGTGCCGACGTGAAAGCGCGTGGCGTCCGGGTGGAGGTCGGTCGAGACGGCGTCGAAGTCGTCCCAGTCGACGGGGCCGTTGAGCCACCCGCGTGTCGGACGGAGGCGTCCCATGAGGTCCGGGGCGGCGGCGGCGAACCCGGCGCCCTGCATCGCCCCGAGCCACTTGTGCCCGCCCGTCGCCAGCAGGTCGATCCCGAGGGCGTCCATGTCGACCCGGACGGCGCCGACGGCTTGGATGGCGTCGACGGCCAGCCACACGCCGCGGTCGCGGCAGAGAGCGGCGATGCCCTCAAGGTCGCACCGGAACCCGGACAGGAACTGCACCGCCGAGACGGCCACGACGCGCGTCTCCGGCCGGATCGCCGCGGCGACGTCGTCGACGGAAAACACGCCGTCGCGGTGCGCGATCCGGTCCACCTCGACGCCGCGGTCGGCGAGGCCGAGCCACGGGACGAGGTTGGCCGGAAACTCGCAGCCGGGCACGGCCACGCGGTCGCCGGGGCGCCAGTCGAGCCCTTCCACGAGCAGGTTCAGCCCGTACGACGTGTTCGGCACGGCCGCGACCCAGCCGCTCGGGACGCCGACGAGCGCGGCGGCGCGTGCGCGTGCGCGCTCGATCCGGTCGAGGTCGGCCGGGAAGTTGTTCGGGGAGCGGCCCTCCACACGCCCGGCTCGTCCGGCGAGGTAGTCACCGACGGCATCCGTGACGTGACGCCCGAGGACACCCGTGGCGGCGTGGTCGAGGTAAGCCACGCCCTCGGGGAGCTCGAACAGGTCGCGGTAGGCGTCGAGGGTCACGGGG
>JAAXJP010000079.1 GCA_012269805.1 Rubrivirga sp. | reverse complement strand
TAGCGCATCCCCCGGGACCCCGCGACGACGAGCGAGATCGTCCCGTCGTCCTCGCCGACCGTCAGCGTGACCGGGATCGTGACGGACGGGGTCGTCGGATCGTTCGACGTGATGACGAGCGACGCCGTGTACGTCCCCTCCTCAAGCTCGGAGGCGTCGAGGCCGACGTCAAAGCCGCCGCTCGCGCCTGGCGCGACCGAGCCGCTGGTCGGCGAGGCCGTGATCCAGACCGTCGGGACGGTAAACCGGACGGCCTTGTTCGAGGCGACGTACGCCGCGTTTGCCGCGACCGTGAGCCCGATCGAGGCGTCGGCGTTCTCGATCCCGACGGAGTTGCTGTTGAGCGTCCCCGTCATCGTCCCGTACTGGAACTCGATCGTCCCGTCGGCCGAGAGGAGGATCTGGAACGTCATCGACGAACCGGCCGCGCCGTACTCCGGGACGCCGTCCCACTGGACGACGAACCGGCCGTCGCCGAGCGTCCCCGTGTAGACGGCCCCGCCCGAGCTCTGGTCGAGGTCGTCCCAGAACGGGGCGATCACGTCGTCGATGTCCGTCGGGCCGCTGGCGCCGGGGAAGCCCGTCGGGTTCGTGTACGAGTTGCCCACCGTCGAGGAGAAGGTGGCGAACCCGTTCGAGTAGACCCGGATGGACGACTGGTCGACGCCGTAGAACGGGAACGTGAACGGGAGGGCCACGTCGGTGTAGCCCTCGTCGCCGCCGGGGAACGTGCCGGTCGGGGTGAACGAGACGGCCGTGCCCGTCCCCGAGATGTCCTGGAAGTCGACGGCCGGGCCGCCCGGCTCGTCCGAGTCCGACCAGACGTAGCCGTAGGCGTCGGGGCCGCCCGTCGCGAACGCGCCCTCCCCGGTCCCGTCGTCGGCGTCCGATCCCTTCGGGAGTTCGCGTGCGGGAGCGAACCCACCCGAGAGGAGCGAGGGGTCGGTCACGACGCTGAGGGACCACGTGAGGTCCTGGGCGCCGGCGGAGGCCGTGTTCGAGATCGCTACGGCCTCCGTCGTCATGCCGCCCGGCGACAGCGTCTCGTCGATGGCGGACGGGCTGACGGCGATGGCCGGCGGGTCGAGGCCCGAGATCGTGAACGGCTCCGGGTTCACGTTGAAGAAGATGTTCCCCACCGCGCGGACGAGGACGCGCGCCTCGGTGGTCTCGACGGAGGGGAAGCTCACGACCTCCGCCCCGTCGTTGGCCGTGCCCGAGGCGAGGGGAGTGAACGTGTCGCCGCCGTCGGTCGAGATCAGGATGTCGACCGTCGGCGTGTTGACGGCGCCGCCGTCGGTGCCGGCCACGTTCCACGTCACGGTGTTCGGGCCGGGGCTGTAGGTCTGGCCCGGCGTCGAGGCGAACATGACGGTGAAGGGGCCACCCGAGGCGTCCGTGTTGATCGTGATCGTGGCGTCGTCGATGGCGCCGGCGCCCGGCGCGTTATCGCGCGCCGTGAGGCGGAAGGTGAGCGACCGGGTCGTGGTCGGGAGGTCCTCCCCGACGACCGTCGGGAGCCCGGCGACGTAGCGGTCGAACTGTGGGAAGGTCCGCACGGGCTCCGTCGTCGGGTTGAAGGAGCGGAAGAACGGGGCGGTCCCGTTGCCGGGCGGGCCGGCCGGGCCGAGGTCGAACTCCTCCCAGGTGTACGTCAGCGAGCCCGGCGTGTCGTCGGTGGCGCTGCCCGTGAGCGTGAAGGGCGTGCCGACCGGGATCGTGTAGCCGCCCGTCGCCGAGACGGTCGGGATCGTGTTGCCCGTCGGCGTGGCCGTGCCGCAGGTCGCGCCGCCGCCAGCCGTGATGAACGCCGTCATCTCGTCGAGCGAGATCACGTGGAAGTACGGGTCGCTGTTGTTCTGGAGGTTCGGCGGGCAGATGCCGGCGTAGCCCATGATGGTCGCGGCCGATCCGGGCTCGTAGGCCGTCGAGGCGTTCCGGTTGCAGGAGTTGTTCTGCGTGTGGTTGGCGCCGAACTGGTGGCCCATCTCGTGGGCCACGTAGTCGATGTCGAACGCGTCGCCGACGGGGGCACTGCCGCCCGTCACGCCGCCGGCCTTGATCGAGACGTCGCACACGGAGCCGAGGTAGGCCACGCCGCCGCCGCCCGTTGAGAACACGTGGCCGATGTCGTAGTTGGCCGTGCCGATGACGGCGTCGAGGGTCGCTTGGTTCTGCGAGAGCATCGCGCTCCCGTTGTTGTTCGTGTACGGGTCGGTGGTCCCGTCGGTGAACACGACGGCGTCGTTGTTCGCCACGAGCGAGAACGTCACGGCGATGTCGCGCTCGTAGACCCCGGCCACGCGGTTCATCGACGTCACGATGGCGGCCATGCCGTCGGCAACGGTCCCGCCGTGGAACTGGGTGTACTCGCCGGTGGCCGCGACCGCCAGCCGGTACGTCCGGAGGAGGTCGCCATGGGTCGCGCTTGCGGGGGCCGCCGCGTCGACGTGACCGCCGTGCTCCACAACGTCGTCGAGGCGGCCGCGGAGGCGCGGATCGACAACGAGATCCTGTGCCCGATACACCATGTACGTGCTGCTCCCGTCGCGGAGATACGGGTCGACGTAAATGGCCCCCTCCGTGGTAAACAGCATGCCGGCGAAGCCCTTCTGCGTCAGACTCAGCCGGCCGTGGACACTGCCCGGACCCTGCGCGAGGTACGTCCGGATCTCGGGGTAGCGGGCCTGCAGGGCCGGCGCCATGATCGAGGACTCGGCCACGCGGACTTCGACGACCCCGCCCTCCGGTAGCGGAATCGGGATCGCGACGCCACGCTGCACGTCGGCCGGGGCCGCGGCGCCGGGCCTCGACGCGAGCCGGTCGGCCATCGCGTCGCGGGCGAGGTGGCCCGTCCGGAAGGCCTGCGGAAGGGTCGGGGCGTCAGAGGGGCCGAGCGACGACGGCGACACGTCGGACCAGAGGGTCTGGGCTCGAGCTGGCCCGGCCGCCAGCACAGCGGCACCGACCAAGAGGAGAGAAAACAGGCGCATCGGGTGTGGGGATGGATGACGGCCTGCACGATAACTCCGAAATCGGAACCGCCGCGTGGTCTCGGGGCCTCCACTCTCTCCGACGTCCCGGAACGACCTCCGCCCCGCCGGGGACGCGTGGCGCCGGCGGGGCGGAGAAGGACAGTCCCCGGGGTGGTGCCCCCGGGCTCGGGGTCGGCGCTACCGGACGACGGCGGCCTGGCGCGTGACGACCCGCCCGCCCGACTCGAGCCGGACGAGGTACACCCCCGCCGCGAGCCCGGCCGCGTTGAGCGTCGCCTCGTGACGGCCGGCCTCGACCGGCCCGTCGACGAGCACGGCGACCTCGCGGCCCCGGACGTCGACGCCCGACACGCGGG
>JAAXJP010000060.1 GCA_012269805.1 Rubrivirga sp. | reverse complement strand
CGCCACGCCCGCCCCGTCCCCGTGCTCCGCTTCGCCCTGCTCGTGTTCGCCGCCTTCGCCGCCATGGAAGTCGCGTCGTACGTCCTCCACCGGTGGCTCCTCCACGGGCCCCTCTGGCGGATGCACCGGACGCACCACGACCCGGCCCACGGCCACGGCGACGGCCTCGAGTGGAACGACCTGTTCGCCGTCGCCTGGGGCGGCCTGTCGGTCGGGCTGATCTGGGCCGGCCGCGGCGCCCCCCTCGCGAGCACGGCGTTCCCGCTCGGCGTCGGGGTCGCGGTCTACGGCGTCCTGTACTTCGTGCTCCACGACCTCTACGCGCACGGCCGGCTGGGGCCGTCAAAAACGGGGGTCCCGGCGGCGCAGGCCATCAAGCGGGCGCACGGCCGGCACCACCAGTCGCTGACGAAGGAGGGCCAGGAGCCGTACGGCCTCTTCCTGTTTCCGCCGTCGTTCGGCCGTCGGTTCGAACGCAGGCGCGACCGGGCCCGGCCGCCTCGATGAGCCCGCCGAGGCGGACGGTGCGGAGGAAGGGGCGAGCCTACCGCCCCGCCCATGCGCCGCCTCGCCGCCCTCGTCCTCCTCGCCGCCGTCGCTCACGCACAGCCGCCCATCGACGCGCCGTCGCCGGCCACGCGCGATGGCCGGCCCGCGCCGGCCCTCGACTACTTCCGGTTCCTCAACCAGCAGTTCGACGCCGAGGTCTACGTCGACGCGCTCCAGGACATCCTCCTGTTCCCGCCGCCCGGCCTCGAGATGCACGGCTACGACGACGGCGAGCCCGACGGCGCCTACTACGTGCGGACGACCGACGGGCAGGTGGTCATGCGTCACGACCTCGGCGGCTTCCTCGAGACGGGGTCGGAGGCGTTCCTCCGCTTCCGGACGCTGAGCCATCCCGAGTCGGCCGGCCCGCTGGCGCCGGGCGACTACCTCCTCGACTTCGTGCTCCTCGGCGACGTCGTGGGCCGGCTCCCGTTCTCCGTCCGCGTCGAGGAGAGCGGCGACCCGTTCGACCCCGGCACGACGACGGTGTACAGCGGCCCCTGGGAGCGGCTGGGCGTGTTCGAGCAGGAGATCGACGCGCCCGACGAGCCGCTCCGGTTTACGACGTGGATCCGGCCGGACGAGGCCGGCGAGGCCGCCCCCCGCAACGTCCCGGGGACGACGTTCACGCTCCTCCACGAGGGGACGCCGGTCGCGGCGTCCCAGCACTACCGCCCGAGCGACAAGATGGAGCGCGGGGCGTGGTGGATGGTGAGCGACCACCTCGTCCCGTACGACGAGCGCGAGCGGGCGACGCTCGCCGAGTTCCACGTCTCCGACCTCGCGCCCGGCCGCTACACGCTCGAGGTCCGTCGCCACGGCGACGGCGGGCTCATCCGCACGTTCGCGTTCGAGGCCGGCGACGGCACCATCGTGCCGCACCCGCGGAGCGCCATGGACTACGAGCCGCGCTACGAATACCTCACCCCGCGCCGGATGGCCGGAACCAACTACGACGAGCCGACCGACGCGTTCTGGGTCGAGGCGGAGTAGGGGTCACCGATCGGGGCCGAGCACCTGGACGCGGAGCGCGTAACGGTCTGCGGCCTCGCGGCGTACGTAGAGCATCGCCGCGAGCGACTTGCCCTCCCACTCGCGGACCCACGGCGACGTGCCGACCTCGCCGGCCGAAACGTGGCTCCCCGGCGTCCACCCGTCCTCCGCCATTTGCCCGCCGACGTGTGTGAGGACCTCGGCGAGGGAGCGGTCGGTCCGGAGGTCGGCCTCGGACGAGTAGTCGTCGGGACCGCCACCGCCGCCGGTCCGCCGCTGGACGTCCCCGTCCGGAGCTGTGAGCACGGGGAGGCTGCCCTCGAGGGGGGCGACCCACGCCGGGCGTTCGGCCCGCCCCCCGAGCGGGTTCATCTCCTGAGGGTGGCGCCACCGCTGATGAACCCGGACGTAGGCGCCGCCGGCGGGTCGGCCGATGATCGAGACCTGGGCGACGCGCTCGGCGTCCTCCCCCGCGTAGTACTGGAAGGACCGGCCGGCCGTGTCGGACGTGCTCGAGACGAACCCGCCGGCCGGTTCGCTGAACCGGTCCGGCGGGTAGGGGGGCACCCCTCGGGGGCGTCGCGGGCGTAGGCGGCGGCCACCTCCTCCGGCGACCCGTCGAGGCGGCCGAGGACGGTGACCGTCCCCCGCCCTCCGATGCCGACGTCTCGGCGGAGCGTTCCGAGGACCGTCGCCCCCTCGGGAAGGAGGGGGCGGAGCGAGTCGGGCGCGGTGCCGACGGCCAGCGCCTCGGCGTCGTCGATGCCGAGCAGGGCGAAGGCGAGCTCGCCGTCGACGGCGGCCGGCTGGGCAGATGTGGCCCCGGCGCAGAGGGCAAGAGGGAGGAGTGTGCGCATGGGTTTGTGGCGGGCGCTAGGGCGTGATAGCTCCGTCCACTCGAGCCGTCTCCTGAGTTCGGAGCGATGCCGCCGGGCCGTCGCGTCGCCCGTCCGGTGGCGCTAGCTTGGGGCGTCGCCCACCCCCGCCATGTCCCAGCCGTCGTCCGCCCCTCCGTCCGCCTCCTCCGAGGAGGACCGCGCGACGGTCCGCGAGGCGCTCGCCGGCGACCAGCGGGCCTACGAGCGGCTCGTCGACAAGTACCAGGGGCCGCTCCGGCGGCACGTCGGGAAGATGGTCCGCGACCAGCAGCAGGTCGACGACCTCGTGCAGGAGGCGTTCGTCAAGGCCTTCGGGAGCATCGAGAGCTACAACCCGGACTACGCGTTCTCGACGTGGCTCTACCGGATCGCGACGAACCACACGATCGACTACATCCGAAAGAAGAAGCTCCCGACGCGCTCGATCGACAAGCCGATCCAGACCCGCGACGGCGAGCTCCAGATGGAGCTGCCCGACTCGACGTACCGCCCGGACAAGGCCGTCGTCCGCGACCAGCGCAACGCGATCCTCCGCGAGGCCATCGAGGGCCTGCCGCCCAAGTACCACCGCGTGATCGTGATGCGGCACCAGGAGGAGATGACCTACGACGAGATCGCGACCGAGCTCGACCTCCCGCTGGGGACCGTCAAGGCCCACATCTTCCGGGCCCGCGCGCTCCTCAACAAGACGCTCCGTGACCGCCGCGACGAGCTCGAGTAGCTCGGCCTCGGTGCCGGGGTGGGGCGTGAGGCCGTCCGGAGGGCGGGGACCTAGGCTCTGTCTCGCGAACCCAGACCGGCCTGCGCACGGCTCCGGAGCCGCCTCGCCACGTCGCGCTCCATCGCCGTAGCGGGGCTACGGCTGCTTCGCGCTCCTCGCGAGCCGACTCCGGCTCTCGCGCTCGGCCCCGTTCCGAATCACGAGACAGAGCCTAGCAGGTG